>JAQGMQ010000193.1 GCA_028292305.1 Rhodoferax sp. | reverse complement strand
GCTCCGACTACTTCACGCAGAACGCCAGCAAGTACGGTGGCCTGATCGAGTTCTACCGCAGCCCGGCGCGTGTGGCCTGGACCCCAACCGGCACCAACGTGCCCGACTACCCGAAGCTGGCGCAGCTGTGGTGGAAGAACGTGGCCGAGGCCGTCACCGGCGAGAAGACCCCGCAGAAGGCCATGGACAACCTGGCCGACGAGATGGACAACGTGATGGCCCGGCTGGAGCGCGCGGGCATGGCCCATTGCGCGCCCAAGCTCAACCCGAAGGGCGATCCGAACAAGTACCTGAGCGACGACCACGCGCCGTGGAAGAAGCTGGCCAACGAGAAGCCGAAGGGCGAGACCATTGCCTACGACACGCTCCTGAAGGCGTGGAAAGACGGCAAGGTGCGCTGAGCGCGACTCGTCGACAATGCTGAGCTAGGGTGATCCCTAGGAAGGCCGCGCGGCCGGTTTGCCCCGCGGCCTTTTCCATTGTTTGTTCTTCTGCTTTCACCGAATCGCCATGACGCCTCCCAACGCATCCGCCGCCACACCCCTGCCCACCACCCGCGCGGCGTTGATGGCGCGACTGGCCCAGCCACACGCCTACGACGTGGCCATCATCGGCGGCGGCGCCACCGGTCTGGGCGTGGCGCTGGACGCGGCCTCGCGTGGCTACAGCGTGGTGCTGGTCGAGTCGCATGATTTCGCCAAGGGCACCTCGTCACGCGCCACCAAGCTCGTGCACGGCGGCGTGCGTTACCTGGCGCAGGGCAACATCGCGCTGGTGCGCGAGGCGCTGCACGAACGCACCACGCTGCTGCACAACGCGCCGCACCTGGCGCAGCCGCTGCCTTTCATCATGCCGTCGTACAAATTCTGGGAGACGCCGTTCTACGGCATTGGCCTGAAGGTGTACGACGCGTTGGCTGGCAAGGCCGGGCTCGGCCCCACCGAATTCCTGGGCCGCGATGCCACCCTCAAATACCTGCCCACTGCCCAGCCCAACGGCTTGAAGGGCGGCGTGAAATACTGGGACGGCCAGTTCGACGATGCCCGCCTGGCCCTGGCGCTGGCGCGCACGGCCGCGGCCCATGGCGCGTTGCTGGTCAACTACTGCGCCGCCACCGGCCTGGTGCATGAGAACGGCAAACTCGTCGGACTGAACTGCGTCGACCGCGAACTTGGCACGCCGGTCAACATCCGGGCGCGCTGCGTCGTCAACGCCGCCGGCGTGTGGGTCGACGACTTCCGCCAGAAGGACGGCGAAGCCGTGGGCCGCAGCACCAAACCCATGGTCGCCCCGAGCCAGGGCGTGCACGTGGTGGTCGACCGCGAATTCCTGCCCACCGACCACGCGCTGCTGGTGCCCAAGACCACCGACGGCCGCGTGTTGTTCGCCGTGCCCTGGCTGGGCAAGACCATCCTCGGCACCACCGACACCCCGCGCCACGACCTCGACCGCGAGCCGCGGCCGTTCAAGGAAGAGATCGAATTCATCCTGCGTGAATCGGCGCGTTACCTGAGCCGTGCACCCACCCGCGCCGACATCAAGAGTGTGTGGGTCGGCCTGCGCCCGCTGGTCAAGCCGCAGGACGACGACGGCGACAACACCAAGGGCCTGAGCCGCGAACACACGGTGCTGGTCAGCAAGAGCGGCCTGGTGACCGTGACCGGCGGCAAGTGGACCACCTACCGCGCCATGGCCGAAGACGTGCTGGCCAAGTGCCTCGAGGCCGGCCTGCTGCAGCCGCGCCAGGCCAGCATCACGTCGCACCTGCGGCTGGTCGGGGGCGGCACGGACGGCGACGCGCCGGTGCAGCGGCGCATCAGCGATGCGCCCGGCCTGCCGGCCTACGGCAGCGAACAGCCCGCCTTGCTGGCCATGCCCGGGGCCACCCATGAGCTCGGTGGCGGGTTGACCGAAGGCATGGTGCGTTTCGCCGCGCGGTTCGAGTACGCGCGCACGGTGGAAGACGTGCTGGCGCGGCGCTCGCGGCTGCTGTTCCTCGACGCGCGCCTGGCCGCGTCGATGGCGCCGGCCGTCGCTGAAATCCTGCGGGAGGAGACCCAGGTCGATCCGCAGTTGGAGGCCTTTGGTGAACTGGCAAAACTGTATCTGACGCTGCCGGATTAGGGCCGCCGCACCGCGTTCAGGCGCCGACTTCAACACCGTCGATTCCATCGCGTTCGGGCTGGGCGGCCCCACGCGGCGACAGCCCATGTGGTCTGATTTCGCCCCAGCCAGCAACGCTGGGACCAGACCCGCGCGCGGTGTCTGCGCCTGCTTTCCCGACCCTCCCTGGCTCAAGCGACGCTGAAGACGCGTTGCTGGCCGGACCGCGTCTATCTTCATCGCATCAGTACCAGAATAGAACCAGATAAAAACTGGATCTAACTTTCTGTTCAGTGAGATTTGTCGCCTTGTCAGGGAATAACCTGACTTATTTGACGGTTTCGCAAATTTACACTCGGCTACTGGTCCTAGTTTGGTATCTACAATAGATACCAGTTCGTGCCATTGTGTTTCTTGCGAATTCTGCTCTGTACGTGATGCGACGTCCGATGGCAGCCTCCTCACCCCGATCGAAGCCCCGGATGAAATTCACTTCCCAAAGCAGTTGCGGCGCTGGCGCCTACGGCCCGCCCATCCGGGCTCCGCCGACGCGCTGTACCGGGTCTCCCACCGGCCCGGTCCCAGCGGCTGCAACAACAACAACGTCGACAACTTCCGTACCGTGCGCTTCACCACGCCGAGCGGCATGCAACAGTCTTGGAGTCCCAATGGAAACAAAAGCAAAGTGGTTACTCATCGCCCTGGTGGGCAGCACCCTGGCCGCCTGTGGCGGCGGCGACGATCCCGGCGGCATCAACGCCAAGGCCGCGTCCGTGCCTTGTCCGGCATGGAGCGGCACCGCGTCGTATCCCGTGAAGGGCCTGTGCGTCACCTACCAAAACCAGACCTATGTGTCCAATTATTGGGCCACCGGCATCACCCCGAGCAACGAGCCCTGGGGCGCCTGGAGTCTTCAGCCGGTGACACCGCCACCGGCGCCGCCGGCTGGTCCGCCGCCTCCGCCGCCTCCGCCTCCGCCACCACCTGCTGCGCCACCGCCGCCGCCATCTTCCCCACCCACCAGTGGCCGTGAAATCGGCGCCTATTTCGCGCAGTGGGGCATCTACTCGCCCGGCCGCGACTACCAGGTCGCCGACATCCATACCACCCAGACCCTGGTCAACGGCACCAGCACCAGCGTGGCCGATCAGCTCACCTTCATCAACTACGCGTTCGGCAACATCTACAAGAAAAACGGTGGTTATGAATGCGACATGGTCACCAAGGCCGAACCCGGCAACGCAGACCCTTCCAGCCCCGACGCGGGCACCGGTGGTGACGCCGCGGCCGACTACATGCGGCCCATCACCCGTACGGTCAACAACCTGCCGGAGAAGGCCGACGCCAAGATCTGGGGCAACTTCGCGCAGTTGAAACTGCTGAAGGAAAAGCACCCGAAGCTGAAGGTCTTCATCTCGCTGGGTGGCTGGAGCTGGTCGAAATATTTCTCGGACGCGGCCAAGACCGATGCGCTGAGGAAGCAGTTGGTCAGGTCATGCATCAAGCAATACATCGCGGGCGATCTGCCGCTGCTGTCGGACTGGGGCACGCAACGTGGCGGCGCCGGTGCGGCCCAGGGCATCTTCGACGGCATCGACGTCGACTGGGAATTCCCGGGCCTTCTGGGTCAGCCCTACAACAGCGTCGACGCCGTGCAGGACAAGCACAACTTCACGCTGCTGATGGCCGAGTTCCGCGCCCAGCTCGATGCCCAGGGCCTGGTCGACGGCAAGCATTACCCGCTGACGGCCGCGATCGGTGGCGGCGTCGACAAGATCGCCCAGCTCGAACCCAAGTTGTTGAGCCAGACCCTGGACTGGATCAACCTCATGAGTTATGACTACCACGGCGGGTGGGAGAGTGAGCGCAGCAACTTCAACGCGCCGCTGTTCCACGACCCTGCCGACCCGTCGCAGGGCACGCTGGCCAAGTACAACGCCAATGATTCGATCACCGCGTTGACCGACGCGGGCATGCCGAGCAACAAGATCATCCTCGGCGTGCCGTTCTACGGCCGTGGCTGGAAAGGCGTGAGCCCGGGCCCGAATGGCAATGGGCTGTACCAGGCGGTTGGCGGCGCGGCCAAGGGCAAGTTCGAAGACGGCATCGACGACTACAAGGTGCTCAAGACCAAGAACGGCACACGGTCGATCCACCCGGTCACCAAGCAGATGATGCTGCTCACCGCAGACGGCGACTGGTGGAGCTACGACGACCCGACCGCCATCGCCAGCAAGATGCAGTACGTGCGCGACAAGAACCTGGGCGGTGCTTTCGCATGGGAGCTCGATGGTGATGCCAGCGGCGAGCTGGGCAGCGCCATGTGGCAGGGCCGCTAGACGGCCAGCTACCACAGCGGTGGCCCGCATCGGGCCGGGCCACCGCTGTCCTCGCTTCGCGCCGCACTGGCGCACAACCCTCCTGGAGACAAAATGAAAAACACAACAAACTGGATATCCATCGCCCTGCTGGGCGGCAGCCTGGTCGCCTGCGGCGGCGGTAGCGATGGCGCCGTGGACATCAACGCCAAGGCCGCAGCGGACGCAACTTGCAGCGAGTGGAGCGCCACCGCCACCTACCCCGGCAAGGGTTTCTGCGTGATCCACCTGGGCAAAAAATACACGTCGAATTGGTACACGCAAAACAACGAGCCCAACGACGCACCCTGGGGGCCGTGGACGCTGGATGCTTCGGCGCCCACGTCGCCGCAGCCACCAGCGCCGACACCCGACCCGGCACCCATCGCCGCGCCGACACCGGTCGCCTGCCGCCCCGACGGCCTTGCTTCCCCTGTCGTCAACGTACCCTACTGCCAGGTCTACGACGCCAACGGCCGCGAGAAGCTGGCCCACGGCCTGAACCGCCGCATCGTCGGCTACTTCACCAGTTGGCGCACCGGCACCGACGGCGCGCCGACCTACCTGGTCAACAACGTGCCTTGGGACAAGATCACCCATTTGAATTACGCCTTCGCGTCGGTGGACAAGGCCACGTACCGGCTGGCCCTGGGCACCGGGGCCAGCAACCCCGATACCGGCCTGACCTGGCCCACCGTACCGGGCGCCTCCATGGACGCAAGCCTGCCTTACAACGGCCACTTCAACCTGCTGGCCCAGTACAAACGCAAGTACCCCGACGTCAAGATCCTGCTGTCGGTCGGTGGCTGGGCCGGCAGCAGCGGCTTCTACACCGCCACCACCCAGGCCGACGGCAGCACCAACACCGCCGGCATCGACACGCTCGCCGATTCGATGGTGGCCTTCCTGCGCCAGTACCCGTTCTTCGACGGGATCGACATCGACTACGAACACCCGACCAGCGACAACGAAGCCGGCAACCCGGACGACTTTTCCCTGTCCAAGCCACGCCTGTCTGGGCTGATGGCGGGCTACAACCTGCTGCTCAAGACGGTGCGGGCCAAACTCGATGCGGCTGCCGTGGCCGACCAGAAATACTACCTGCTGAGCATTGCCGGATCGGCCTCGGCGTGGGTGTTGCGCGGCGAAGAAAACCAGTCGGCGCTGAAGGTGCTGGACTATGCCAGTCTCATGAGCTACGACCTGCATGGCGGCTGGAACAAATACGTCGGCCCCAATGCGCCGTTGTTCGACGATGGCAATGACGCAGAGCTCAAGGCCGGCAGCGGCTACCAGTACGGCAACATCGGCTATCTGAATGTGGACTGGGCCTACCGCTATTACCGCGGCGCCCTGCAGGCGGGCCGCATCAACCTCGGCGTGCCGTTCTACACGCGGGGCTGGAAGGACGTGAGCGGCGGCAACAACGGCCTGTGGGGCACCTCGCCCGAGGTCACCTCCGCCATCACCTGCGCCGGTGTGGCCAAGTGCGGCAGCGGCGCGGTCGGCATCGACAACGTCTGGTACGACATGGGCACCGACGGCAAGCCGGTGCCGGGCGGCGGCAACCCGCTGTGGCATGCGCTGAACCTGCAGCAGGCCATCGTGCCGGACTACCTGGACGCCTACAAGGTCACGGACAAATCATTGGTCGGCACCTACAGCGCCCAGTACAGCGCGGCGATGGCCGCACCCTGGTTGTGGAACGACGCCAAGAAGGTCTTCCTCTCCACCGAGACGGCACAGTCCATCGACGCCAAGACCCGGTACATCGCCGACAACGCGATCGGCGGCATCATGATCTGGGAACTGGCCGGCGACTACGCCTGGAACGCCACCAGGAACAGCGGCAAGGGCGAATACTTCATGGGCAACACGCTGACCAGCAACATCTACACCGCACTGAAGGCGGCCGGACCCTACGGCAACCGCCGGGCCGAGGGCACACTGCCCGCCACCAGCGCCAAGGTCGACATCGCGCTCGGCGGCTGGAAGCCGGGCGACGCCAGCTACCCCCTGAATCCGGTGATGACGGTGACCAACAACAGCACCACCACCATCCCCGGCGGATCGAAGATCGAATTCGACTACCCGGTGTCGGCACCCGCTGACATGAGCGACCAGTCGGGATATGGCTTGAGCGTCAAGGCCGGTGATGCCAGCACCAGCAACGTGGGTGGCTTCAAGGTCAACTTCCACCATGCGCAGCTGACGATTCCCGCCTGGCAGGCCCTGGTGCCGGGGGGCTCGGTTGCGGTCACACTCAACTACCGGCTGCCGATCTCCGGTCCGCTGACGTATGTCATCACCATCGGTGGCGTGCGATATGCCCTGGCAACCGAGTATCCCGAGCTGCCGGTGGGGCTGAAGTAGTCCTGCATCCGGCGGTGGCCGGTGCGTGGCCAGCCGACTCGGCTGGCCCGCTCAGCGCCGCAGCTCGGCCACGAAATCGTAATATTCGCTGCGGCACCAGGTGTGGGTGATCTCGACGGCGCGGCCGTCTTCGAGGTAACCCACGCGGGTGATCCACAGCAGAGCCTGGCCAGGCGGAATGGCCAGCAGCTGTGCGTGGCGTGCGCTGGCGTTGGTGGCGCGGATGTGCTGCAAGGCGCGCACCGGCAGCATGTCGCGCTTGGCTAAAAACGCATACAAGGAATGGGTCACGGCTTCGGGCTGGGGCACCACGCTGATGGGCAGGGTGCTCAGCTCGTACGCCATGGGGGTGTCGTCGGCCAGGCGCACGCGCTCCAGCCTGGCCACGCGCGCACCCGGCGACAGGCCGAGTGCCACCATTTCCTCGCGCAGCACGGTGCCGGTGCCGCGCTGGATCCAGCTCGACGTGGGCACGAAGCCGCGTTGGCGCAACTCTTCGGTGAAACTCGACAGGCGGTTCAGCGGCTGCTCGAGCATCGGCGCAATGTAGTTGCCGGAGCCGTGGCGCCGCACGATCAGGCCGTCGGAGGCCAGTTCGTTGATCGCCTTGCGGGTGGTGATGCGCGAAATGCCGAGCAACTCGGCCAGCAGGCGTTCCGAAGGCAGGGCCACGTCGGCGCCAAAGCGGCCCTCCTTGATCAGGCGCGCAAGTCCGCTGCGCACCTGCATGTAGAGGGGCGTTGGCGATGCGGGGTCAACGCCGATCTCGCTGACCCAGGGATTCGGGTCAGTCAGCACAGCGTCGTCGGAGGTGGTCATGGCTAGTTATGTGTATTGCTTTTTGATCTACACAATGCCAAAAAGCGCCCCTATAAGATACCACTTTCAACCAATGCCGAACCCCGTTTTGCGAATACCGCCGCGCTGCGAAAGCACGGCGGTCGGCAAACGGTGGCTCAGAAGTAGTATTCGAAGCCGAGCAGGATGCGCGACTTGTTCCACCAGCCCTGGGTGGTGGCCGGGTTCGAGGCCTTCACATAACGCGCATAGGTGGCAATGGCCGGATCGACCATGTACAAGGCCTGCACCGCCGTGATGTTGCCGCCATGGTCGGTGACCGGGCCTTTCAGGTCGGCATTGCGCGCATGGCTGATCTTGGCGGTGAAGTCACCATCCGTGTACTGCAAAGCCAGCTGGTAAGTGGGCCGCGTGTAGTCGCCCACCGGGTAGTTGCCAATGCTGCCTTCGCCCTTGATCTTGGAGGCGCCATGCAGATAAGCGCCGTACAGCGAGACACCGCCGAAGCTCGGGGTTTGCGCAGCCAGCAACCAGTTGTTGTTGTCGCTGGTGGCTTTGCCCGTGCCAGGCAGGGCGTTGGTGGCGGTGTTTCGGTTGCCGTTGCGCTCGAAGCCGGCGTGCAGCGTGGCGCCGGCCACTTCGTAGTGCGCCATCGTCGACAGCGAGCTCGAATTGTCGGACAGGAAACTGTTGCCATCCTTGGGGGAGCGGTCGCCGCGGCC
>JAQGMQ010000171.1 GCA_028292305.1 Rhodoferax sp. | reverse complement strand
CAGCACAACCCATGAGCGCCTTCAGCGAAGAACGTGTCCTTTCGGTCCACCATTGGACCGACCGCCTGTTCACCTTCACCACCACGCGCGACACCGCTCTGCGCTTTTCCAACGGCCACTTCACCATGATCGGCCTGCGCGTCAACGACAAGCCGCTGCTGCGCGCCTACAGCATCGTCAGCGCCAACTACGAAGAGCACCTGGAGTTCCTCAGCATCAAGGTGCCCGACGGCCCGCTCACGTCGAAGTTGCAGCACATCAAGGTGGGCGACCCGATCATCGTTGGCCGCAAACCGACGGGAACGCTGGTGACCGACTATCTGTTGCCGGGCAAACACCTGTACCTGCTGTCGACGGGTACCGGCCTGGCGCCGTTCCTGAGCATTGTGCGCGACCCTGAAACCTATGAGCGTTTCGAGCAGGTCATCGTGGTCCACGGTGTGCGCCAGGTCGACGAGCTGGCGTACCACGACATGCTGACCGAGCATCTGCCTGCCCACGAGTTCCTCGGCGAAATGGTCACCAGCAAGCTGCGGTATTACCCCACTGTCACGCGCGAGTCCTACCGCAACATGGGGCGCATCACCGAGCTGCTGCACAACGGCAAGTTGTTCAAGGATCTCGAGCTGCCCGAGTTCGACGCGTCGCAAGACCGTGTGATGTTGTGCGGCAGCCCCGGCATGCTTGTCGATCTCAAGAAGATGCTCGAAGAGCGCGGCTTCAAGGAAGGCAATACGTCCACGCCTGGTGACTTTGTGGTCGAGCGGGCATTTGCCGAAAAATAAGCGACTGCTGGACAAAAAGCAAAAATCCGGTATAGAATAGTGGCTTCGCGGCTGTAGCTCGGTTGGATAGAGTACTTGGCTACGAACCAAGGGGTCGTGGGTTCAATTCCTGCCAGCCGCACCAAACGTAAAGCCCTAGAACAGTGATGTTCTAGGGCTTTTTCGTTTCTGTCTTCGCCCGACACACCGCGTGTCGCAGAGCCTTCTCCGGGCTGTTTCCTTCACATGTCCGGCCGCTTGAGCCTGGGACATCCAGTGGCCCGGTCGCGACGCACAGACAAAGGCCGCGTTGCCCGCGGAGCAGCCGCCTGCTCCACATTTTGGCAAGCAATTTGCGCTGTTTCAGTACATAATTATTTTCATCCGCATAACTCGTTCGATCGGGATGTGATCAGATGGATCAAAAGGCGCGTCCCGGTAGCTACATTGCTTCGCTTGACGGCATTCGTGCAATCGCCGTTCTGATCGTTTTCGTTTTTCACTCCGCTCCCCACTTTCGCCTGCCGGGCGGCATGGGCGCGATCCCCGGTGGTTTTGGCGTCACCATTTTCTTTTTTCTGAGTGGCTACCTGATCACGACGTTGCTGCGGCAGGAGTTCGATGCATCGGGAAAGCTCAGCATCCGCAACTTCTACATACGGCGGGCGTACCGCATTCTGCCGCCGCTCTATATTTTCTTGTTCGTGCTTTTTGCCATTCAGGTGTTCCGCGGGCTGCCGGTCGACCCCACTGCTTTGGCATCGCAAATCTTCCAGTGGTCGAACTACTACGTGATCTTCAACGGCGACAGCAAGTTGATGCCCGCAACGGTGGTGACCTGGTCACTCGCGGTGGAAGAGCATTTCTACCTGGTCTATCCCGTGCTGATGGCGGTTCTCATGCGGCGATTCAGCGCCCGACAAATTGCTGCGTTGCTGGTGGCTTTTTGTGTAGCGATTTTGGTGTGGCGGTGCGTTCTCGTGATGGGCATGGGCATCGGCGTGCGCTACACCTACATGGCCACCGACACCCGCCTGGACGCCATCGCGTTCGGCGCGCTGGCTGGTTTCTACATGAACCCGGTGCTGGACGAATCGGCCCGGCGCATGACGGAGCGGCAAAGCGTTCCGTGGTTCGTCTTGGGCCTGCTGTTGGTGTTGGCCAGCTTCGGCGTGCGCAATGAGACGTTCCGCGAAACCTTCAGGTATTCGGTGCAAGGCCTGGCGCTGTGGCCCCTGTTCTTTTGCGCCATCAAGTTCGCGCATCTCGGATTGTTCAGCTGGCTCAACACCCGGCTGATGCGGTGGCTGGGCACGATTTCCTACACGTTCTACCTCATCCATTGGAGCGTGCTTTCCTTCTTCGGCTCGGTCATCCAGACCCGCTGGGTGGCGATTGCGTGCGGGCTGGTCGGCACAGCCGCGTTGGCACAGCTGATGTACGTTTCCGTCGAGCGTCCTTTGGCCACCATGCGCAAAAGAAGGCATGGCACGCCGCCATCGCCCAGCATCGCGGTTTCGCAGCCTGTTTGAGGTGGGGACCTCAGCCTCTTCGCAGAACCGACGCGTCACGGTCGTTCCTGTCGGCCGTATGAACAGCTGAAAACCTGCAATTGCGAAATCGCAGGTGGTTGGTCGTCCAGACCACGGTTCGTTTTTGCGCTTAAATGGCGCCTATGAGCAAAGCCTTTACCCGCGAAACCGATTCTGAGGAAGACGAAGAACTGGCGCTCCCGCCACTGCCGGCGGGCGGCAAGAACTACATCACACCGGCCGGCTACAAGCGCCTGCGAGAAGAGTTGCTCGATCTCATCGACAACGAGCGGCCGAAGATCGTCGACGTCGTGCACTGGGCCGCCAGCAACGGCGACCGCTCGGAAAACGGCGACTACCACTACGGCAAGAAGCGCCTGCGCGAGATCGATCGCCGTATCCGTTTCCTCACCAAGCGGCTTGAGATTGCCGAGGTGGTGGACCCGAGCCTGCACCACGGCAACGACCAGATTTTCTTCGGTGCCACCGTGACCTATGTCGACGAGTCCGGCCAGGAGCGCACCATCACCATTTACGGTATCGACGAGGCCGACAACACGCAAGGGCAGGTGAGTTGGGTGTCGCCGATCGCCCGCACATTGATCAAGGCCCGCACCGGCGACGTGCTCCGGCTGGCCTCGCCCTCGGGTTCTCAAGACATCGAGGTGCTGCGGGTGGCGTATCCCGCCCCAGCCAAGGCAGGCTGAAGCCAACTGGCCGGCGGACTCGGCTCGGCTAGACGGCTGGCTTGGCCCGCACGGCGCGCAGCACGAAGGGTGTGCGTTTCAGGTGCCGCAGCGCCTGGTCCAGCTGGTTGCGGTCGCGCACCGAGATCACGAAGCGCAGATCGCTGGCGTTCTGGCCCTCGTCCTGACCCATGTCGACGTGGGTGATGTCGACCTCGGCCGACGCTAGCGCCGCGGCGACACGTGCCAGCACGCCCTTGCCATTGGTCACCGTGATCACCACGCCGGTCTCGAAGCTGCGCACGGGCTCGTCGGCCCAGTCCACCGAGATGAAGCGTTCGCTGTCCTTGTACTGCAGCCGTTTGGCGACGGCGCAGTCGTCGGTGTGCACGACCAGGCCCTCGCCGCGCCCCAGGTAACCCACGATGGCATCGCCGGGAATGGGTCGGCAGCAGCGCGCGAACTGCACAGACGTGTTCTCGCTGCCATCGAGCACCACCGCGCCTTGCGACACCGTCTCGTGCGCGGTATAGCGCTCGCGGCTCAGCAGCAGGGCATCGGGCTTGGCGCCGGATTCGGTCAGCAGCACCATCAACCGCTTGGCCACGATGCTGGCCACGCGTTTGCCCATGCTGATGTCGGTCAGCAACTCGGCGCGGCTGCGGTTGCCGGTGAAGCGCAGCAGCTTGTCCCACATCGGCTGGTGTTCGGGGTCGACATCGGGCAGCCGCTCCATGCCCTCGGCGCGCAGGGCCTGCGTCAGCAGCTTTTCACCCAGGCTTTCCGAATCGGTGAGCGCCATGCTTTTCAGATGATGGCGAATCTTGGAGCGTGCGCGGCCCGTTCGTACGAAGCCCAGCCACGCCGGATTCGGCGCCGACACCGACGCGGTGATGACTTCGATCACGTCGCCGTTCTTCAGCTCGGTGCGCAGCGGCACCTGTTCGCCATTGATCTTGGCCGCCACGGTGCGGTCGCCCACATTGCTGTGGATCGCGTATGCGAAATCGACCACCGTGGCGCCGCGCGGCATGGCCATGATCTGGCTTTTCGGCGTGAACACGTAGACCGCATCGGGAAACAGGTCGACCTTGACATGGTCCCAGAATTCCGCCGCGTCGCGGGTTTCATGCTGGATGTCGAGCAGCGACTGCAGCCACTTCGTGCCCAGCCGGTCGGCCATGGCGGCATCGCCTTCGTTGGCCTTGTACAGCCAATGCGCGGCCACGCCGGATTCGGCCACCACGTGCATGGCTTCGGTGCGCATCTGGAACTCGACGTTCACGCCCGATGGCCCCACCAGCGTAGTGTGCAGCGACTGGTAGCCGTTCAGCTTGGCGATCGCAATATGGTCCTTGAAGCGGCCCGGCACCGGCTTGTACAACTGGTGCAGCAACCCGAGCGCGGTGTAGCAGTCGACCACGCTCGGCACGATCACGCGAAAGCCGTAGATGTCCGTCACCTGCGCAAAGCTCAGGTGTTTGTCTTCCATCTTCTGGTAGATCGAGTAGAGCGTCTTCTCGCGGCCGGCGATGCGGACTTTCATGCCGGCGGTGGCAAACACCGTTTCCACTTCCTGCTGCACCTTCTGCACCAGATCGCGGCGGCGGCTGCGTGCCTTGGACACGGCCTTCCCGAGGATGTTGTAGCGCCATGGCCGCAAGTAGCGAAAAGCCAGATCCTGCAGTTCACGGTAGGTCTGGTTCAGGCCCAGCCGGTGTGCAATGGGGGCGTAGATGTCCAGCGTTTCCGACGAAATGCGCGCCCATTTCTCGCGCGGCATGTCGCCCATGGTGCGCATGTTGTGCGTGCGGTCGGCCAGCTTGACCAGGATCACGCGCACATCGCGGGCCATCGCCAGCAGCATCTTGCGGAACGACTCGGCCTGGTTTTCCTCGCGCGTCGTGAAATGCAGCTTGTCGAGTTTGGTGAGTCCGTCGACCATCTCAGCCACAGGCGCGCCGAAGCGTTCGATCAGCTCGGGCTTGGTCACGCCGCAGTCTTCAATCGCGTCGTGCAACAACGCCGCCATCAGCGCCTGGGCGTCGAGTTTCCAGGCCGCGCACTGCGCAGCCACCGCGATCGGATGGGTGATGTACGGCTGGCCGCTGTTGCGCAGTTGGCCCAGATGCGCCTCGTCGGCGAACCGGTAGGCCTGGCGCACCTGTTCGATGCTGGCCGGGTCCAGGTACTGCAGACTGTCGATCAGCGCTGCAAAACTCGCAGCTGCGGCGTTGGCTGCGGCGGGATTAGGCAGCTGGCGCGTCTTCTTGCCACGCGCAGGAAGCGTATCGGTGGCAAGGGGGGTTGACGCGTCACTCATGGCTTGAATATAGCGTGGCCACGCCAATCCCATTGGAGCCAACAAAAAAGCACCGACTCGCGGTGCTTCTTTTGGGAGGGTGCGCGGAAAGGCGC
>JAQGMQ010000782.1 GCA_028292305.1 Rhodoferax sp. | reverse complement strand
CAGTTCTCCAGGTCGATGATGGCCTCTGGCGTGCCCACGTTGCCGGCAATGACGAAGGACGCCGGCAGCTTCTGCTTAAGATAGGCGATCATGTTCTTCACGCTGTCGGCATGGCCGTGGGCGATGTCGATGGTGATGTATTCCGGCGCCTGCTTCAGCCCGGCCAGACGGTCGACGGTGGCGTAGTCGGCGGCTTTCACGCCGAGCGAGATCGATGCGAACGTGCCGCGTTCATGCATCTGCTGCACGAACTTCACGTTGTCCAGATCGAAGCGGTGCATCACGTAGAAGTAGCCGTGTTCGGCCAGCCAGAGGCAGATGGTTTCATCGACCACCGTCTTCATGTTGGCGGGCACCACCGGCAGGCGGAAGCTGCGGCCACCCAGCTCCACGCTGGCATCGCATTCGGAGCGGCTTTCCACCCGGCACTTGCGGGGCAGGAGCAGGGCGTTGTCGTAGTCGAAGATTTCCATGTCAGTGCTGCCCGGCCGCCCGAAAGCACTGGTGCGCCACCTCGGGGGGCAGCGATACGCGAAGCGATGAGCGTGGGGTTTTCATGCGAGTCTGCTTTCATCAAAAGTTTAAAAAACGATTGAGCGCTTGGACTGAGCCGGTTCGTGCCGCGGCCGAGGCAAACGGCGGGCACAAAAAACCGGGCTGCAATGGCTTGGGCCCGGTGACTGATTGTAGCCCTGGCCACCGGCACGGCGCGCGGCCGGGCGGCTAACCCACGCGCGCCGCGTGGTCGGGCTTGCGAGGCATCGCCGCGTCCTACGAATGCCTGTGCCGCGACTGGCTAAGATCGGTGCGTGAACACGAAACCGCCCAAAATCCCCGAGTCCGTGCTGGTGGTGATCCACACGCCCGCGCTCGAAGTGCTGATGATCCGCCGCGCCGATGTGGCTGGCGATGCCGCTGAACACTGGCAGTCGGTCACCGGCAGCAAGGACTTCATCCACGAGCCATTCGCCGAGACCGCCGTGCGCGAGGTGTTTGAAGAAACCGGCATCGACTGCCGCCCGGGGTCGGCGCTGGCCGCGGGCCTGTGCGACTGGGACATCGAGAACATCTACGAGATCTACCCGCAGTGGCGCCACCGTTATGCGCCGGGCGTGGTGCACAACACCGAGCATCTCTTCAGCCTGCAGGTGCCCGCAGGCACGCGGGTGACGCTGAGCCCGCGTGAACATACCGCGTACCGCTGGCTGCCGTACCGCGATGCCGCCGAAGCGTGTTTCTCGCCATCGAACGCCGAGGCCATCCTGATGCTGCCGCGCTTCATCGAAGACATTTCGCCGGCATCCGAGTCGGAAGCCGCCGCATGAATATCCTGCGCGTCGCCACCTACAACATCCACAAGGGTGTGCAGGGCATGGGGCCGGCACGCCGGCTCGAGATCCACAACCTGGGCCACGCGGTGGAACAGCTCGATGCCGACATCGTCTGCCTGCAGGAGGTGCGCAAGCTGAACCGCAGCGAGCAGAAATACTTCAGCCACTGGCCCGAGCAGCCGCAGCACGAATACCTGGCGCCCGAAGGTTATGAGGCCATCTACCAGACCAACGCCATCACCAAGCACGGTGAACACGGCAACGCGCTGCTGTCGCGCTGGCCGGTGGTGTGGCACAAGCACGAAGACATGTCCGACCACCGCTTCGAGCAGCGTGGCCTGCTGCACGTGCAGGTGCTGGTGCATGACGTGCCGGTGCATGTGATCGTGGTGCACCTGGGGCTGATCCCGGCCAGCCGCCTGCGCCAGGTGCGCCAGTTGCAGACCTACATCGCCCGCGAGGTGCCGGTCGATGCGTCGGTGGTGGTGGCCGGCGACTTCAACGACTGGGGCACGCAGATGCGCACCGCGCTGAACGGCATCCACATGCATGCGTTCCACAAGCCGGGCACGCTCACCTATCCATCGCGGCTGCCGCTGGTGCAGCTGGACTATGTCTACGCCCGTGGACTGAAGCCGCTGGGGCTGGAAGTGCCCAAGGGCCGCATCTGGTGGCGCATGTCGGACCATCTGCCGCTGCTCGCCGAGTTCGGCATGCCCGGCTAGGGGCGCCGCCGCATGTCGCGCTCGGCCCCACGTCTGCGCGGTGGCCACCATCTGTTGTTGCTGGAAGGCAGCCAGCAGCTGTTCCCCGCGCTGATCGCCGCGATGGATGCGGCGCGGCACGAGGTGCGGCTCGAGACCTATATCTTCGACTTCACCGGCGCCGGTGCTTCGGTGGCCGAGGCCTTGGTGCGCGCGGCCGAGCGCGGTGTGGCAACACACCTCACCGTGGACGGGCTCGGCACCGGGCCGCTGCCGGCGGTTTGGCAGCAACGGTTTCGCGACGCGGGTGTGCAGTGGCGCGTGTATTCGCCGGTGACCTTGCTGGCGCTGCTGATGCCCACGCGCTGGCGCCGGCTGCACCGCAAGCTGTGCGTGGTCGACGGCGCGGTGGCGTTCTGCGGCGGCATCAACATTCTCGACGACTTCCATGACCCGACCCATGGCGCGCTGACGTCACCACGCTTTGACTTCGCGGTGCGCATCACCGGCCCGCTGGTCGCCGAGGTGGAGGAAACCGTGGCCCTGCTGTGGCGGCGCCTGCAGGCCGTGCGCGACCTGAAGCAGCACCAGTTGCAAAAGGCAATGCACAAGCTGCTGGCGCCGCTGGTGGTGACCACGCCCGAGGCCGGGCCCACGCTGGCCGGCGACACCCATCTGGCGCGGGCGGCGCTGGTGCTGCGCGACAACCTGCGCAGCCGCAAGCGCATCGAGCGGGCCTACCTGCGGGCCATCGGCGCGGCTCGGCACGAGGTGATCA
>JAQGMQ010000768.1 GCA_028292305.1 Rhodoferax sp. | reverse complement strand
CGCTTAATAGCTCGCTTCAAGTTGAGTTTGGCAGGCCATCCTTATGGGTATATCTCTGATGATGCCCACCATCCAGCCGCGCCACTGTTCAGGTAAGTTTCAGCTTACTCGACGAACTCCCAGAATTTCCTTGCGACGCGCTGGAAACGCATCCCTGATTCGAAACACTGGGCGTTGTTGGCGCGGTTCCAGGCCTGCGAGCGCTGGCAATGCGCGTGACACGTCGTGAGAAGGTGGTACCTGCTGGTTTCACCGCGTGTTTACGACTTAGCCTGAAGGGTGCTGAAACGTGACGCCGCAAGAGCCCACCGAAGCTCGATGGCCGTTTACGACTTTAATTGACTGTTTACGACTTTAATTATCCAGAATACCACTGGGCCACCTGCCCGGTGCTTACTCCACAGTCACCGACTTCGCCAGGTTCCGCGGCTTGTCGACATCCGTCCCGCGGGCGCAGGCCGTGTGGTACGCGAGCAGTTGCAGCGGCACGACGTGCAGCAGCGGCGACAGCTCGCCGTAGTGTTCGGGCATGCGAATGACGTTGATGCCTTCGCTGCTTTCGATGCGGGTGTCGGCGTCGGCCAGCACGTAGAGCACACCGCCGCGGGCGCGGACTTCCTGCATGTTGCTCTTGAGTTTTTCGAGCAGCGTGTCGTTGGGTGCCACGGTGACGACGGGCATGTCGCTGGTCACCAGCGCAAGCGGGCCGTGCTTGAGTTCACCGGCCGCATAGGCCTCGGCGTGGATGTAGGTGATCTCCTTGAGCTTGAGCGCGCCTTCCAGCGCGATCGGGTAGTGCAGGCCGCGGCCCAGTAAGAGTGCGTTTTGCTTGGAGGCGATGTCTTCGGCCCAACTGATGATCTGCGGCTCTAGCGCGAGCACGGCCTGCAGTGCGGCCGGCAGGTGGCGCATGGCTTTCAGGTGGCGGGCTTCGTCTGCTTCCGACAGGCGGCCCTTGGCCTGGGCCAGGGTCAGCGTCAGCAGGAACAGGCCGGCCAGCTGGGTGGTGAAGGCCTTGGTCGACGCGACGCCGATTTCAACGCCGGCGCGGGTGATGTAGGCCAGTTCGCATTCGCGCACCATGGCCGAGGTGGCCACGTTGCAGACGGTCAGCGTGTGGGTCATGCCCTGGCTTTGCGCGTGGCGCAATGCGGCCAGCGTGTCGGCGGTTTCGCCCGATTGGGTGATGGTGACCACCAGCGTCTTGGGGTTGGGCACGGAGTCGCGGTAGCGGTATTCGCTGGCGATTTCGACCTGGGTCGGGATCTTGGCGATGCCTTCGAGCCAGTACTTGGCCGCGCAGCCGCTGTAGTAGCTGGTGCCGCAAGCCAGGATCAGCACGGAGTCGATGTCCTTGAACACGCGCCAGGCCGCCACGTGTTTGCCGTCTTCGCCGGGCATGCCGTCGAACAGCTCCGGCACGATGCCGACCACGCCTTCCAGGGTGTCGGCAATGGCGCGCGGCTGCTCGAAGATTTCCTTCTGCATGTAGTGGCGGTACGGGCCGAGCTCGGCGGCACCGCTGTGGGCGCGCACGGTCTTGACGGCACGGGTCACGGCCTTGTGGGCCTTGTCGACGATCCAGTATTTGCCGAGTTGCACGTCGACCACGTCGCCTTCTTCCAGGTAGACGATCTGGTCGGTCACGCCGGCCAGGGCCATGGCGTCGCTGGCCAGGAAGTTCTCGCCACCCTCGGCGCCCACACCCAGGATCAGCGGCGAACCGGCGCGGGCACCGACCACGCGGTGCGGTTCGTCCTTGCAGAACACGGCGATGGCATAACCGCCGCGCAGTTGCAAGACGCTGGCTTTGACGGCTTCGAACAAATCACCGTCGTAGACGCTGTCGACCAGATGGGCGATGACTTCGGTGTCGGTCTGGCTGTGGAATACGTAGCCCTTGGCCTGCAGCGCGCCGCGCAATTCGTCGTGGTTCTCGATGATGCCGTTGTGCACCAGGGCGATGCGGCCGGGCCGGCTGTCGGCCTCGGTGCCAGTGCCATGGCTGAAGTGCGGATGGGCGTTGTGCACCGCCGGGGCGCCGTGCGTGGCCCAACGGGTGTGGGCGATGCCGGTGCCGCCTTCGATGTGGTCGACGCTGACCTGGGTCATGAGTTCGGCGACACGGGCCGTGCTGCGCGCACGCTGCAGGCCGCCACCGGCATGCACGGCCACGCCGCACGAGTCATAGCCACGGTATTCCAGGCGCTGCAGGCCTTGGACGAGGATGGGAACAATGTTTCGGGTGGATACCGCGCCGACGATGCCGCACATAGAGAGCTCCTGTTGTTTGAGGCCGCATCGTACGGCGGTTGAGTTTCGCAAGGTCGTTAATTTTTCACGTTTTTTGAAATCCAATTTCACCTAATCTCTGTAGAAAAATATTATTCCAAATAAAATACATAAATGGAACAAATCGACATTGACGCGACTGACTTGCGTTTGCTGGACGAACTTCAGCGCGACGCATCGCTGAGCAACCAGGCCCTAGCCGAACGCGCGAGCGTTTCGCCACCTACCTGCCTGCGCCGCGTCAAGCGCATGGTCGACGCCGGGCTGATCGAGCGGCAGATCGCCATCCTCAGCACTGACTTGCTGGCGCCTACACTGGGCCACGGGCTGACGGCCATCGTCGAGATCACGCTCGACCGGCAGGCAGCCGACCTGCTTGATGCGTTCGAACAGCGTGTGGCGGGGGACGAAGCCGTGCAGCAGTGTTACCGGGTGTCACCAGGACCGGATTTCTGTCTGATCGTGTATGCGCGCGACATGCCAGACTATCTGGCGTTGGCGCAGCGGCTATTCACCAGCGATGTCAACGTAAGGAACGTCAAAGCGTTTTTCAGTATCAAACGCTCGAAGTTCGAGCCGCGCATCCCGCTGCAGGCCTGACAACGGTGTTGCTACAGTTTATGTAGCAAACTTTGTTCAGCGAGTCTTGATTTCTGGCCACCAATACGTCGAACCATTGAAGCAAAACCGTCTTTTCCCTTTCGCTTACAGGCACTTACAGACACGTCCTACGCCGCAAAGCATGGATGCCCTTACAGTGTAGGCATGATGACGCAATATAAAACCATCTATAAATGCGGTCGGTGCGGGACCACCAGCTACCAGCCCGTGATCGGCCGAGACGCCACCGGTGCATTGAAGCCCACGGGCCAGTACCGGTGCACGGGGTGCAAGATGACTTTCTCGGAATTCAGGGAATGGTGGGGCCACGATGGCGCGGCGCACGCGCCCGGCCTGTCGGGCGGCTCCCCGCTGTCGGCCTTGTCGATGTCGTCTGCGCTCGGTTGAACTGAACGGTAAAGCCTTAGGCAGGCAGCTGTAGCCTGGCCGCGACTTAACCCAGGCTTAAGCTATCACCGCCATAGCCAAAATGGGAACTTCGGCGTTAGCACTCGTACTAACAGAGTGCTAACATTTAGCCTTAGAGAAAAGGAATCTGGTATGAACATTCAAACTGGAACCATGGCCCCCGCAATTTCTGCTGGCAATCCGTGGACGCTTGTGCCGTCCCTGGGCAACCTGGACGCCTACATTTCGGCTGTCAACCGCATGCCCATGCTCACGCTCGAGCAGGAACAGCTTTATTCGCGCCAGCTCAAGGACAACAACGATGTCGACGCCGCCGGTAAGCTGGTGCTGTCGCACCTGCGCCTGGTGGTGTCCATCGCCCGCCAATACCTGGGTTACGGTCTGCCCCACGGCGACCTGATCCAGGAAGGCAATGTCGGCCTGATGAAGGCAGTGAAGCGTTTCGACCCGGACCAGGGCGTTCGCCTGGTGAGTTACGCCATGCACTGGATCAAGGCCGAGATTCACGAGTACATCCTGAAGAACTGGCGCATGGTCAAGGTGGCGACCACCAAGGCACAGCGCAAGCTGTTCTTCAATCTGCGGTCCATGAAGCAGGGTTTCAAGGCCGATACGGCCAATGAAGTCACGCACCGCGACACGTTGAGCGAGAGCGAAATCGAGTCGATGGCGACGCAGCTCAACGTCAAGCGCTCCGACGTGATCGAAATGGAAACCCGGCTGTCCGGCGGCGACGTGATGCTCGACCCTGGTCCGAGCGACGACGGCGAA
>JAQGMQ010000929.1 GCA_028292305.1 Rhodoferax sp. | reverse complement strand
GTCACCCCAGGGCGTCAGCTCCGCCTCGTCTTCGTAGCCCGCGTTGCGGAAGGCTGCTGCTGTGCGGCGGGCGAGGAAATCCAGCGGAACGACATTTTCGGATTTCGCGCGGATCCACATGAGCCACTCGCGATACCAGCCGTCGGGACCGCCGCTGGCCCATCCGACAATTCCGGCAACGCGCGCATGTTGCAAAAACGATTGCAGCGAGATGGAAATTTGACCGCCATTGGAATGGCCGAAAGAAATGATCTTGCGGTCGGAAAGAACCCCGTCCGTCATTCGCGCCATACCATCGACCGTCACGTTGTAGGTGCAGAGGATCATCCGGTCCCTGACCTCCGCCTCGGGCAATTCACGGTCGAGCAGGTAAATCGGCAGGCGCTGTGCGACCGGCCCGGTCCAGCGGCCGCTCGGGTGGTGATGACCGACCCAGGTGATGCAGAGCACCCGGAAGCCTTGGGCTGCCAGCACCCGCCCGAGACCAGGCCGGCCGTCGGGGGTCTCCAGCAGTTCGAATTCGCTGCCGGCGCCGCCATGCGTCAACACAAAGGCGATGCTTGAATCGCATTCATTCTCCGGTGTGAGCAGCGTGCTATGCACGTCCCACTCATAGCCGTTGCGCGAAAACCTGCACTGCACTTCCCTCTGGCTATGGCGCTGCTGGGGAAATGGCGGCTTCACGTGCAACCAGTCGTCCCACGTCGGCGTGAGAAGCATCTCCCGGCCGAAGAGATTCTGTTGCGAATTTGCCGCCCCGCCACTGGCCCTGTCGCACGTCACCGTCATGTCGCTTCCCTTCCGATCGGCAGATGCCGGATCATACGGATTGACAGACTGGTTTCAAGAGGCAATAATTTCATATGAAACTAGATTAGGGACGCCCCTTGAACGAGAAGCATTTGGACGAAGAACACTTCCGCCAGCAGTTCGAGACGAAGGAATTCCTTCTGTACCGCCTTTCGTCGGTCGGACGGCGCGTCTCTGCAGTCTGCGCCGACGTCTATCTTGCTGAATTCGGACTGGCCGTTCCCGAATGGCGCGTTCTTGCGCAGGTCGGCCGCTTCGGGTCGATCTCGCCGTCGGACGTCAGCGAAAGGACGTCGATGGACAGAGTTGCCGTCAGCCGGGCCATCAGTACATGCGTGCGGAAAGGGCTGATCACCGAGCGGGTGAGTCCGACGGATCGCAGAAGCAAGGCTCTGTCCTTCACATCGAAAGGGCGGGCTTTCTACAAGAATTTCCTACCCAAGGCCTGTGAGCTGTCGAACGAAATACAGTCGGGCCTGACTGCTTCCGAAGTGGCGACCCTGAAAAGACTGCTCGGCAAACTGGACGAACATTTGGATCGCATTCAACCAAGCGCAACTTCGATGGGTGACGCAGCTTAATTTCCTCAATGACAGGAGCCGGCAGATGGTCAGTTGGAAGACGCATTCATTCGCACTGGCTCTCGGAGCATCTCTGGGCCTCGCTTCTTTCCAGACGTCGATGGCCGCTGATCTGCGGCTCTGGCGCCACGGCATGACGGAAGCCAAGAGCAATGCAGGTTTCGTCGGCATGGTTGCCGAACCCGGTTTCGCAGATCGGTTCGGCCTTCGCGTCGAATTGACTCAGTTCAAGAATGACAGTCTTGCCTTGCGGGCCCTGATTGCCGGGGATCTCGACAGTTATGAAGGCGGACCGGCACTCGTCGCCGCTTCGAAAGGTGCTGCCGTCAAGGTCGTCGGCTGTTCATGGATTGGCATTTCTATCGGCCTTTTCGCGCGGCCTGGAATTGCAACCATCCAGCAGGCTGCGAAGGGCACGTTTGCCGCATCTGCGCCCGGCGCCCTGCCTGAACTTTTGACGCGCGCGATGTTCCAGCATCACAAACTCGATCCGTCTCTGGCGACTTTCGTCGGCTACGGAAGCGACGCAGAACGATACAAGGGCGTCGTGGCCGGCGTGGTCGATGTTGCGGCGCTCGACATGGAGCATGAGTCTTCCGCTCACCACGACAAGCTCAATCTCATTTCTGCCTTCGAGGACGAGTTTCCGGGTTTCGCGCGGTTTTGCATCCATGTTTCCGATCGTTCTCTCGGTACGCGGCGCGCCGACCTGATCAATTTCCTTCGGGCCGAAACTTCAGCGCTCTCGGCGGCAAAAGCGTCAAAGGAGCGTGAGGTTGCCCTTGCACGCAAAATGACCTCCGCTAAAGATAGCGATGCCCGCGCCGCGCTTGTGTTCGACCAGGCCTTGAAGAGAAACAATGTCCGTCCGGACCTGAGCGTGCCGGTGGACCGGCTGCAGGAATGGCAGGACATCCTGATGCGTTCCGGCGCGATCGACAAAGCCCTCGATCTGACGAAGTTCGTCGACACCGATGCCCTGTCTGCCGCAAAGGCTGCGCCAACGGAGGTGTTTGCTGCCAAATGATCGGGCGCCCTACGGCAGGAACCGCGCCAATTTGCTTTTCAGCAGGCTGACAAGCGCGGGGTCCATGAACTCGTAGTTGTCGGGGATGTCGAGGCAGACGACGCGCTTGGATTTCAAGGCGGAGCGAAAACGCGTCTGCAGTTTGGTGCGGTGGGTTTTTTCCATCACGAAAATGATGTCGGCCCATTCCACCAGTTCGAGCGTCAGCGGCGTCTCGGCATCATTGTTGGTTCCGGCCGATGCGACTTCCAGGTCCGGCTTTTGCGAATAAATCTGTTCCGCTGTTGGGCTTCGAAGCTTGTTCTGACTGCAGACAAACAGAATATTCTTCAATGTCCCCGACCTCGGCCCGCTTGATGCCGAGTGTGGTCGAAACGACTCCTTTCCGCAATGGAACGGAGCCGCTTGTCGTTGAATTATGCCTCGCGTCCCCATACCTGCTCGGCAGTCCGCATCAGCACGTCGAACTTCTTCCACTGCACGTCTTCCGGCAATTGCGCCAGTTCGAGATCGCTGCTGAAGCCGCATTGCGGACTGATCGCCATCTGCTCGATCGGAATATAGGCCGAGGCGTCGTCGATGCGGCGCTTGAGGGCGTCCTGTTGTTCCACCTCATTGGACTTGGTGGTCACCAGACCGAGAACCGCGACCTTGTCTTTCGGGACAAAGCGCAGCGGCGCGAAACTGCCGGCACGCGGGCTGTCATATTCGAGCAGCAGCCGTTGATGCTTGAATGAGGTGAAGAGCTGCTCGGCAATCGCATCGTAATGGCCTTCGCGATGCCACTGCGCCAGCAGTTCGCCGGTCTTGGGATCGACGGAGCGACTGTTGCCGCGGCACAAATGCAGGCCGAAGGTGACGCCGTCGAAACCCTCGATGATGTCGTTTTCGGCCTTGATCGCACGGGCGAGATTCTTCTGCGGATCCTCGCCACGTGAGCGCATGCGCTCCATCGACACTTCGTCCATATAGGCAGTGAAGCCCGGCGCATCGATATGGATATATTTGCATCCGGCGTCGACAAGCCCGGCGATCATCTGCCGTTCGATGGCGACGACATCGGCGATGAAGGCGTCGAGGTCGGTATAGACGGCTTGCGACTTCTCCCAGGCGAAGCGCTGGGAGATGCGGTCCGGTCCGATGAGGCTGATCTTGACGGGCGTCTTGGGCGCGAGAGCTTCAACGGCCTTGTATTCGTCAAGGATGACATTGCGATTGAGCTTGAGCCGCGAGGTAGCGGGCCTGCGCGTCCGCACCGCGGGACCCACCAAATCAAATTTCTGTTCGGTTCGGGCGAAGGGATTCGCAACCTCGCGATACTCAGTCAGAGCGTCGACGTTCTCAGGCACATCATAGCCTGAGACGGCACGGGAGAAGCTGTCCTGAAAATTGCGCCGGCGGAATTCGCCGTCGGTGAGGATCGGCAGGCCGATCTCCTGCTGCTTGCGGATGCTCTCGCGGACCGCTTTGTCCTGAAGCGCCTTGAGCTGGCTGTCGCTCACGCGTCCATGGGCGTGCTCCCGGTAGGCCTGTTTCAGATCTTCCGGCGGCACGAGGCTGCCGACCTGATCGACCCGGAGTTTATCGAGATTATGCGTTT
>JAQGMQ010000687.1 GCA_028292305.1 Rhodoferax sp. | reverse complement strand
CGTGCAGCCGAAGGCCGTGCTCATGCCGACTTCGATGCGGGTGCGCGAGCCCCGCGCATCGCGTTCGGCGCGGATGCGGGCGATGTCCTGCACCACCTCGTCCGGCGTCTTGCGCAGGTTGGCCAGGCTGTGCGCGCGGCTGGCCGACAGCGGCAGCAGCATCAGCTCGGCGGCGCCGTCCATGGCGTACTCGGCGCCCCTGAGGTTGGGCACCAGCACCGAGGCCCTGAGGCCCGGCAATGTCTGGGCAAAGGCCAGCAGCTCGGCGGTGTCGGCCAGTTGCGGCAGCAGCCGCGCGGGCACGAACGAGCCGACTTCGATCTCGCGCTGGCCCGCGTCATAGGCCTCGCGCAGCCAGGCAATTTTGGTGTCGGTGGGCAGCACGCGGGCGATGCTCTGCAAGCCGTCGCGCAGGCCAACCTCGCGGACGATGGCCTGTTTCGGCAGTGGGGATGGGCGGTTCAAGTGAGGTCTCCTTCATGGGTTCGCGTCTGCACTTTCGGGTTGCGCTGGCGCCGGTTGCGAGTTTAGAATTTCCCAACGGAGACGTGAAATCAATTTGAGCACGCTGCGTTTCCCGATTGGAATACCTTGCACGACCTTGACCTGACCACCCTGCGCCTTTTCGTGGCGGTATGCGACACCGGTAACATCACCCGGGCCGGCGAACACGCCAGCATCGTCGGCTCGGCCATCAGCAAGCGCCTGGCGCAGCTGGAACAGCAACTGGGCACGCCGCTGCTCGAACGCAAGCGCCACGGCGTGCTGCCCACCGAGGCCGGCCAGACCTTGCTGGAACACGCCCGCACGATGCTCGACAACGCCACCCGCATTACCCGCGACATGACGGCCTATGCCGCCGGGGCGCGTGGCCAGGTGCGGGTGCTGGCCAGCGTCTCGGCCCTGACGGAAACGCTGGCCGCCGACGTGGCCCGGTTCCTGAAGGCGCCACCGCACCGCAGCATCCGGGTCGACCTGGAAGAGCGCGTCAGCCCCGAGATCGTGCGCGGCGTGCGCGAGGGCCTGGCCTCGCTCGGCGTGTGCTGGGACGCGGTTTCGCTCGGGGCCCTGCAGTCGCGGCCCTACTGCGTCGACCACCTCTGCGTGGTGGTGCCCAAGGGCCACGCGCTGGCGTCGCGCAAGAGCCTGCGGTTCGCGCAGACGCTGGGCTACGAACACGTCGCACCGCCGGCCAACAGCGCCATGAGTGTGTTGCTGCAGCGCGCCGCCAGCCAGGTGGAACGGCCGCTGCTGCAACACGTCACCGTGACCAATTTCGAAGTGGCGCTGGCGGTGGTGGCCACCGGCCTGGGCATCAGCGTGGTGCCGCGCGAGATGGCCGAGGCCCAGGCCGCCGCGCGCGGGCTGCGCCTGGTCCCGCTGGTGGAGCCCTGGGCGCAGCGCCGCTTCGTGGTGTGCTTCCAGAACGAGGCCTCGCTGCCCCTGGCCGCGCGGATGCTGCTGGAACACCTGGCCCCAAAAAATCCGACGGAGACCGCATGACCCCCGCCACCCTCGATCTCGGGCCGCAGCCCCGGGTGCTTTTTCTCAGTGCCGATGCCGAGCCCATGCGCCGGCAACTGGCGGGCGAACCACTGGCGGCCGACACCGCCGGTGCGCTGCGCGACGACGTGTCCACCGACGAGATCACGCCCGTGGCCATCATGTCGCACTACGACGAGAGCCTGGCCCGCTTCGCCTACACGGGCTTGCGCGCGGGCGACTTCGCCTTGCCCGCCGGGGCCGTGCAGGCCGGCGGTTTCAGCGTGGCGGTGGCCGGGCGGCGCTACGGCAAGGGCTCGTCGCGCGAACACAGCCCGGCGGCCGAAAAATGGGCCGGCATCCGCCTGGTCATCGCCGAAAGCTTCGAGCGCATCTACCGGCAGAACGCCGACAACATCGGGCTGTTCACCGCCACCGATCCGGGCCTGGTGCGGCGCATCCAGGCCGGCGAAGCCATCCCCGTCGAAACCCTGCTGGCCGACCGCGACGCGCTGGCCGCCGGCATCCTGCAGAGCGGCGGCCTGCTGCGCTTCGGCCAGGCCCATCTGACCCGGGCCGAGCCCGCCGGCAAGCCGCCCGCGCGGCCGCAGACCCTGTTCGAAAAAATCATCCACCGCCAGCGGCTGCAGACGCCGGTGACGCCGCCCGACCCGCAGCCGGGCGAGGGCGCCTTCGTGCGCGCGCACTGGCGCTTCATCCATGAGTACTACACCGGCATGGCGGCGCACATGCTGCACGCCACCCTGGGCCAGCCAGTGGCCCTGCACGAGCCCCGCACGATCCTGGTGTTCGAAGACCACACCTCGTATGTCGACCAGAGCCCGGCGCATCTGCGCATGGGCCTGGTGCCCAACATGCGCGCCATGGTGCAGGCGCAGCGCGACTTCGCATCGCTTTACGGCCTCAGGTCGCACCGCACCTTGACCGACGCGGAGGCGGCGCAGGACGACGGCCGCAACGTGGCCGGCATCTCCCACGCGATGATGGCCGAGCACTACGCGCTGCCGGGCCAGGTGGTGGTGGGCACCGATTCGCACACGCCGCACAGCGGCGCGCTGGGCTGTGTGGCTTTCGGCGTGGGCACGACCGACATGGCCAATGCCTTCGTCACCGGCGCGGTGCGCATGACCATGCCCGCGCAACTGCTGGTGCGCCTGCAGGGCACGTTGCCGCTCGGCGTCACGGCGAAGGACATCGTGCTGCACCTGCTCGCGCTGCCCGGCATCCGCGCCGGCGGCGGCGTCGGCAAGGTGTTCGAGTTCGCGGGCGATGTGGTGGCCGCGCTGTCCATCGACGAGCGGGCCACCCTGACCAACATGACCGCCGAGCTTGGCGGCTTCACCGGCATCGTTGCGCCCGATGCCGAGACTGTGCGTTTCCTGAAGCAACGCCGCGGCGTCGACTTCAGCATCGCGCCGTGGATGCACAGCGACCCCGACGCCGCCTATGCCGAGGTGCTGACGGTCGACTGCAGCCGCCTGTCGCCCACCGTGGCCGCGCCGGGCGACCCGGGCAATGCGCTGCCGATCGCGCAGTTGGCGCAGACCCACGGGGTGGTGAAGGTGGACATCGCCTATGGCGGCTCGTGCACGGCGGGCAAGCGCGAAGATTTCGACCACTACCACGCCGTGTTGGCCTGGGGCCTGGCCCAGGGGCTCAAGGTGCCGGCCACGGTGCAGCTGTATCTGCAATACGGCACGACAGCGGTGCGCGACTACTGCCAGGCGCAGGGTTACGAAGCCACCTTCCAGGCCGCCGGTGCGCGCATCCTCCAGCCATCCTGCGGTGCCTGCGCCAACTGCGGACCGGGCTCGTCGACCGACGCCGGCCAGGTGACGGTGAGCGCCATCAACCGCAACTTCGCCGGCCGCTCGGGCCCCGGGCAAGTGTGGCTGGCAAGCCCGCCGACGGTGATGGCCAGTGCGCTGGCGGGCGAGCTGGTGTCGTTCGAGCAGCTGCGCCGCCGGCAGGCCTAGTCTTCAAACGAAGACTTTGCCGCGGTCAGGCCCGGGTCAGCCCGTGGATCTGTGCCGCGGCCTCTGTCGCCGCCTGCGACATAAAGCCCAGGTCGGTGCCGGCCGAGACGAAGCGCGCGCCAGCCGCCACACACTCGGCCAGGAATGCATGCCGGCCCGCCAGCCCGCCCAGGCCCACGCACAGGCCGTGCCGGTCAGCGGCGGCCTGCACGTCGGCAATCGCCTGGCGCACCAGCGCATGGGTGGGTTCGCCGGGAACGCCCAGGTCCACACTCAAATCGCCGGCGCCGACGAACAACATGTCGATGCCCGGCACCGCGGCGATCTCGTCGATCACGGCCAGGCCGGCGCGGCTTTCGATCATCACCGCGATGAAGGTGGATCGGTTCAGCGCCGCCTGCGCCGCGCCCTGCGGGAAGCTGCGGTAATGCAGCGCCGCCAGGCCACTGGACGCCGAGCGCAGGCCCTGCGGCGGATACAGCGCACAGGCAACGGCCTGCCGTGCGGCGTCGGCGCCTTCCACATGCGGCACGACGATGCCCATGGCGCCGGCGTCGAGCAGGCGGCAGATGAGCGCCGCGTCGACTTGCGGTACCCGCACCAACGGCACCACGCCAGCCTCGCGCGCGGCGTTGCAGACGATGGCGCTGGTCTCGAGGGACAACACGCTGTGTTCCAGGTCCACATACAGCGCATCGAAGCCGGCGCTGGCGGCGATGCGGCCGATCTCCGGGCCGCGCGCCATGCGCACGATCATCGAGGCCGCGACCTCGCCCCGGGTGAGCTTTTCCTTCAGCGGGTTGCGCGTGATGGCGGCCAGGTCCTGCATGGCTGGGCCGCGCTCAGACGTGTTGCGGGCTGAAGCGCGCAGCACGCAGGATCTTCACGTCCTGCTGCACGAAGCTGCCCTTGTTGATCTGCTTGAAAGCCGACCAGGCCGGATCGGCGTCCAGCGCGGCGCGGCGGGTTTCGCGATCGGCCAGGCTGTCGTAGACCCAGATGTGCACCACCTGGTTCAGCGGGCCGATTTCGCTGATGAAGAAGCCGAGCAACCGGCCCAGGTGCTTCAGCTGCAGGGGCAGCGCGTGTTCCTCGTAGCGGGCCAGGTAGCTGTCCATCTGGCCATGGGCCACGGTGTAGGTGCGGTGTTCGTAGATCAAGAATGTCTCCGGTTGCTGACCATGGGCGCGTGCGCGTTCGTATCAGGCGGGTGGCGTTGCCACCTGGCCGGTGCGAAAGAACGCCTGCAGATTGTCCAGCACCAGTTGCTCCATGGCGGCACGGGTTTCGCGGGTGCCGGCGGCCACGTGGGGCAACACCACCACGCGGTCGTTGCCCAGCAGCGCGGCAGGCACCTGGGGTTCGTTTTCAAAGACGTCGAGCCCGGCTCCGGCAATGGCCTGGCGCTGCACGGCATCGGCCAGCGCGGCCTCGTCGACCACGGAGCCACGGGCGATGTTGATGAGGAAACCTGCAGGGCCGAGTGCTTCGATCACACCGGCCGACACCAGGTGGTGCGTCTCGGGTCCGCCGCGGCAGGCGACGACTAGGAAGTCGGCCCAGCGCGCCAGCGCAGCCAGGTCGGGCTCGAAGCCGTAGGGCGCGGCCGGCTGTGCGTGGCGGCCGTGGTAGCGCGGCACCATGTCGAAGCCCGTGGCGCGGCGCGCTATGGCCGCGCCGATGCGGCCCAGGCCGACGATGCCCATGCGTTTGCCGCTGACCTTGGTTGCCAGCGGAAACATGCCGGCTGGCCAGCGCCCGGCCTGCACGAACCGGTCGGCGGCCACGATCTGCCGCGCAGTGGCCAGCACCAGGCCGAAGGCGATGTCGGCCACGCAGTCGGTGAGCACGTCGGGCGTGGTGCTGACGGCCACCGCGTGCCGCCGCGCCGCAGCCAGGTCCAGGCCTTCGAAGCCCACGCCGAAGCAGGCCACCACCGAGCCGGCGAGGCAGGCCATCGTGGCCGCATCGCAACCGTGGCGCGACATGGTGACGCCCCCGGCAAAGCGGCCGACATGGGCCTTGGTAAAACCGGCGCGGTCGGCTTCCAGCCAGAGCGGGTGCAGGCGGTAGTGCGGCGTGAGCAGCGCCACCAGGCCGGGCGGCAACGGGCCGATCTGCAGCAGTTCGGGCAGCGCTGCCTTTGAATTCGGCGTCGAGATTTCTTCAGCTGATGACATGTGATGGCGGGTGATGGCAGGTGATGGCAGGTGAGGGTGGATGTCAGTCGGTCTGGATCTTGGCTTCCTTGAGCCAGGGTAGCCAGCGCTCGAAGTCGGCGTCGAGCCGCTTCTGAAAGCCGACATGGTCGCGCGGGTTGCTGAAGCCGGCCTCGGCCAGCCGGGCCGCGGTGTCGGGCTGGCGCACCACGGCGGCCAGCGCGGCTTCGATCTTTGCGCGTTGCTCGGCTGGCGTGGCCGCCGGCATCAGCACGCCATACCAGTTGGTCATCAGCAGCGCGGGCATGCCGGCTTCTGCCGCGGTGGGCACGTCGGGCAGCAGCGGTGAACGCCTGGTGTCGAAGATCACCAGCGCCTTGAGGCGGCCGTCCTTCACATAGGGCTGCAGCACCGGCACGTCGGCGTTGACCAGGTCCACCGTGCCGCCCATCAGGTCGACCAGTGCCGGTGCCGCGCCGCGGTAGGGGATATGCACCATCGGCACGCCTGCGGCCTGGCTGAAGAGCTCGGCGCCGATGTGCATGGTGCCGCCGACGCCGGTCGAGCCGTAGTTGAGCTTGTTGGCGCCCTTGGCCTTGGCCACCAGCTCGGCCAGGTTGTTGACGCCGAGCGAAGGCCGCACCGCCAGCATCGTCTGCACCTCGCCCAGCAGGTACACCGGCTCGAAATCCTTGCGCGGGTTGTAGGGCAGCTTGGGTGTGGTGCCGGCGGTGATGACATAGCTCGAGGTGGTCAGCAGCAAGGTCGAGCCGTCGGCCGGCGCCTTGGCCGCGATGCCGACGCCGATCACGCCGCCCGCGCCGCCGCGGTTGTCGACGATCACCGGCTTGCCGAGCAGCGCGCCCAGCGGTTGGGAAATGATGCGTGCGATCTGGTCGGCCGGCCCGCCGGCGGCGAACGGCACGATGATCTTCAGGCTCTGGTCGCCCGGCGTCTGGGCCTGTGCTGCGGTGGCGCAACCCAGCGACAGGGCGATCGCCGCCAGGGTGCTCAGAAGGGTGATGCGTGGCATGGAAGTCTCCGGTTTTTGTAGTGGTGCCGCAGGGGTGCCGTGGTGGTGCCGCTCAGCCCGCGAAGCGCGGTTCGACAAGTCCGCACACGCCGACATCCAGCGCCAGCAGTGCGCCCGCCAGCGGCTCGCGGGCCTGCTGTTCCGGCGTGAAGCGCTGCGAATGGCTGGTGATGTAGAGCATGTCGAGCTTCTCCCCGCCGAAGGCCGGGCAGGTCGGGTTGGTCACCGGCAGCTGGATCACGCGGTCCACGCGGCCGTCGGGCGCCAGGCGCACCAGCTGGCCGCTGGCCACCATGCAGTTCCAGAGGTAACCCTCGGCATCCACCGTGGCGCCGTCGGGCCGGCCGATCTGGTGGGTCCAGTCCTTGAACAGGCGGCGGTTGGAGATGGCACCGGCGTCGATGTCGTAGTCGAAAGCCCAGACCAGCTGGTTGTGGGTGTCGGCGAAATACATGGTGCGGTCGTCGGGGCTCCAGCAGATCGCGTTGGGCAGCACGAAGCCGTCGAGCATGGCGGTGCACCGGCCGTCGCCGTCCAGTCGGTACAGCGTGCCCAGGGGCTCGCGCTGGGTGTCGTGCATGCTGCCGCACCAGAAGCGGCCACGCCGGTCGCAGCGGCCGTCGTTGAGCCGCATGCCGGGCTTGCCGTTCTCGGGCCAGGCGATGCGCCGCGCCGGCTGGCCACTGGCCGGGTCGAAGGTGTGGAAGCCGGTGCCGGTGGCCAGCAGAAAGCCGCCGGCCTCGCGCAGGGCCATGGCGCCAGTCACCAGTTCGGGGTGCAGCCGCTGCGCCGCGTAGGCGCCGGTGGCCGGCTCGAAATACTGCAGCGCGGGCCGGCGCACGTCGACCCACCACAGGCGCTGCGTGCGTTCGCACCAGCGGGGCACTTCGCCCAGGATGTCGGCGCTTTGCACCACGCAGTGGATGGCCACGTCGGCCGTATGGGTCTGGGAGGGAGCAGTGACGATGGACATGTTCGGCAGAGGGTTGAGTTACTTGTAGCGGGTGGCAGCCAGCGTGGCCAGGTCGATGCCGCCGGCGATGTCGGCCTTCTGCAGGCTGTCGCCGCGGTCGATGCGTTCGGCCTCGGCCAGCACGGCCTCGGCATGGGCGAAGGGCACGAATACGATGCCGGCCTCGTCGGCCAGCACCAGGTCGCCGGCATCGACGGAGACCCCCGCGATGCGCACGCGGCCGTTGATCTCGACCGTTGCGAGCCGCCATTTGCCGGTGATGGGTGTCAGGCCGCGCGACCAGATCGGGAAGCCCAGCGCCCGCGAGGCAGCGGGGTCGCGGTAGCCACCGCCGGCCACGGCGCCGGCGCAACCCGCGCGCTGCGCCACGGTGGCCGATTGGCCGCCGAGGTTGGACACGCCAGCCAGGCCTTCGATCACCACCACGTCGCCCGGCCCGGCCTGGTTGTAGGCCTCGTGTTCGCCCATCTTTCCCTTGCCGCTGGCGGCCGCCTGCGTGGGGCCGTCGGTGCGCTCCACGTTGCGCACCGTGACGGCCTGGCCGACCGTGCGTGCGCCCGGCAGGTTGGGCGCCAGCACCGAGGCCGGCACGGCACCGGCCAGGCCGAGCCGGTCCATCGCATCCGATGCCGTACCGCACAAGTCTTCCAGTGCGGAATAGCGTTGCAGTACGTCGGCGGAAAGCCGCGGCAGCCTGGTGCGGCGGATGGCCTCGGCCGGCACGCGGCCGGTCAGCGGCTTTGCGGCAGGGTCGGCAGCCATCAGCTCATCAGCCCGCCGTCGACCATGTGCACCGTGCCGGTGGTGTAGGTGCTGAGGCTGCTGGCAAAGTACAACACGGCCCCTGCGATCTCGCTGGCGTCGGCATGGCGCTTCAGCGGCACGGTCTGGTTCAGCTGCTCGGTCACGTTGATGCCGATGAGCTGGCCCATCTCGACCTCGATGCCGGTCTGGAACGCGTTGTCGACCGGCCCCGGGTTGATGGTGTTCACCCGGATGCCGCGCCCGGCCAGCGCCCGTGCGGCCACGCGCATCACGCCGATCTGCGCGTGTTTGGCGGTGACATAGGCCATGTTCACGCCATTGCCGCCGCGCACACCGGCGATGCTGGACGTGATGATGATGCTGCCGCCGTCGTTCATCAGCGGCGCGCCGTATTTGCAGGCCAGGAAGGCACCGCGTGCGTGGATGGTCAGCGTCCGGTCGAAGATGTCTTCGGGATAGGACTCCAGCCGCGCGTTGCGGCCTGCATTGCCGGCGTTGCTGAAGAGCACGTCGATCTTGCCCCAGCGCGCCACCACCGCTTCGTAGGAGGCCTCGACCTGGGCGGCATCCGCCACGTCACCGGCCCGGCCGAAGACCTGGTCGCTGGCCGGCGTGGATAGCAAGGCAACGGCCTTGTCGAGCTGGGCCTGGTCCAGGTCGACCAGCATGACGCGTGCGCCTTCGTCGATGAAGCGCCGCGCCGAGGCCAGCCCGATGCTGCCCGCGCCGCCGGTCACCACGCAAACCTTGTTCTGTAGCAAACCCATTTTTGTTCCCGTCTGTATGAATGGAAGTTCTAGTCCAGCTTGGCGCCGGAAATCTTGATGCGCTGTTCCTGGCGCACCCGGTCGGTCACGATGTAGGCGGCGAATTCATCCGGCGTGCTGGCCACCAGGTCGAAGGCAAAGCCGTCGATGTACTTCTCACGGAAGGCGGGTTCGCGCAGGATCCTCTGCACGTCGGCAGCCACCTTGTTGACGATCTCCCTGGGTGTGCCGCGCGGCGCGAACAGGCCGATGGTGAAGTTGGCGTCGATGTTTTCGAAGCCCGACTCGACCAGGGTCGGCACCGTGGGCAACAGCTTGGGCCGCTGCGCGCCCGAGATCACCAGGGCCTTGAGCTTGCCGCTCTTGATGTAGGGCTCGACCACCGACAGCGCGCCGAACGCCGCCTGCACCTGGCCGGCCAGCATGTCCTGGATCACTGGCGCCAGGCCCTTGTACGGCACGTGGATCAGCGTCATGCCGGTGCGGTTTTCAAGCCAGGCCATCGACAGGTGTGTGGCATTGCCGATGCCGGTCGAACCGTAGGGCACCGCGCCCGGCCGTGCTTTGGCGTAGTCGACGAATTCCTTGAGGTTGTTGACCGGCAGGCTGGCCGGCACGAACAGCGCCATGTTGGCGGTGGCGATGCGGCTGATCGGCGCGAACGCGTTGATTGGGTCGTAGGGCAGCTTGGAATAGAGGAACTGGTTCTGCGAGATCGACGGGTCGGTCGCCAGGAACAGGGTGTAGCCGTCGCCGCGTGAGGTGGCCACGTTCTCTGCGCCGACCACCTCGTTCACGCCGGGCCGGTTGTCGATGCGCACACCCTGGCCCCAGACCTCGGTGAGCCGGGCGCCGAGTGCGCGGGCGATCACGTCGACCGGCCCGCCGGGCGACAGCGGCACCACGATGCGCACCGGTTTGGCCGGGTAGGGCTGGGCCTGCGCGGCCGTGCTGCCGAGCAACCCCATCGAGGCCGCCGCGATCGCCATGCAGGCACCGAGTCTTGTGTATATCGCCATGTTGTCTGTCTCCTTTATTTGTCGTGCGCGGCAGGTCCAGGGGCCTGT
>JAQGMQ010000684.1 GCA_028292305.1 Rhodoferax sp. | reverse complement strand
GACCGCGCTGCAGCTCAAGGCCAATGCGCTGCTGCGCGACACCGAGAGCGAGCAGTTCCTGACACGGCTGGACAAGCTCTACCGTGAATTGCACCAGCTGGTGCAGCAACACCCCGACGCCACGCTGTTCGCGCTGATCCACCTGTCGTCCACCGAGATGCGCATCTACAGCGCTACCCACGCCATGCTGGTGTACGTGGTCTGCAGCCTGGCCGCGAGCGAGGTGCTGAACTGGTCGCCCGCACTCGACGAAAAGCTGGGCAAGGCCGCGCTGACGATGAACATCAGCATGACCGCGCTGCAGGACCAGTTGGCCATGCAGGCCAAGCCGCTGACCGTGACGCAGATCGAAGCCGTCGAACAACACGCGCAGCGCTCGTTCGCGATGCTGCTGGCCATGGGGGTGGACGACGAAGACTGGCTGCTGGCCGTGCGCCACCACCACGACCGCGCACCGGGTTCGCTGGCGCCCAAGACCGACGCCATGCGCATCGCCCGGCTGATCCAGCGGGCCGACATGTTTGCCGCCCGCCTGTCGCCACGCCTTGGCCGGTTGTGCATGCCGCCTTCAGCGGCCATGCAGGCGGCGTATTTCGACGAGGAAAAGAAGGTCGACGAGGCCGGCGCGGCTCTCATCAAGGCGGTGGGCGTGTACACCCCGGGCACGCTGGTACGCCTGGCCAGCAATGAAATCGCCGCGGTGATCCGCCGTGGCCTGAACACCACCACGCCGCATGTGGCGGTGCTGATCAACCGCCAGGGCATGCCCACCGGCGAATGGATGATCCGCGACACCAGCCAGCCGAGCTACAAGATCAGCGGCTACGTGGCGCACAAGGACGTCAAGGTCCAGATCAAGCTAGAGAGCCTGCTGGCCCTGATCTGACGCGGCCCCGCGGCCGTTTCGCAGAGCCTAGGTCGGCGCGCTGGCTGCCAGTTCCTTCGTCAATTCCTTGCGGTAGCGGTTGAGTTCCTGCACCGTCTTGAAGCTGCGGTCCATCAACAGGCTGGTGTTGTGCAGGATGCGCTCGACCACCTTGTTCTCCCATACCGCGTCGAACTTGATCTGCGTGTCGAGCCAGTGCTCCAGCCATTCCGGGTTCGGCAGGCGCGACTGGATGGTGTCGCGTGGAAACAGGCTTTCGTTCACGTGCAGGTTGGTCGGGTGCAGCGCCTGGGCCGTGCGGCGCGCGCTGGCCATGAGCACACCCACCTTGGTGAACGCCGCGCGGGCTTCGTTGCCCAGCGTGTTGATGGCGCGTTTCATGTAGCGGAGGTAGGCGCCGCCGTGGCGCGCTTCGTCCTGGCTGAGCTTGGTGTAGATGTCCTTGATCACCGGTTCCGAATGCCATTCGCTGGCACGGCGGTACCAGTGGTTGAGCCGGATCTCGCCGCAGAAATGCAGCATCAGCGTCTCGAGCGCCGGCGCCTTGTCGAATTCAAAGCGCACGTCGTGCAGCTCGGCCTCGGTGGGCAGCAGGTCCGGGCGGAAGCGGCGCAGGTATTCCATGAGCACCAGCGAGTGTTTCTGTTCCTCGAAGAACCAGATCGACATGAACGCCGAGAAGTCACTGTCGTGCTGGTTGTCGCGCAGGAACATCTCGGTGGCGGGCAGCGCCGACCATTCGGTGATGGCGTTCATCTTGATGGTCTGCGCCTGCTCATCCGAGAGTTTGCTTGGCTCGAAGGAACTCCATGGAACGTCCTTTTCCATGTTCCATCGCACGGCTTCGAGTTGCTTGAATAGTTCGGGGTACAACATGGCAGGTCCTTCGTAACAGCCTTCATTCTAGGTGGCGCTGCATGCAAAACCAGTGATCTCCCGGCAGGAAGCCGCGCCGTCACCGGGCCAACCGCCTCCTACAGACGGGTACGCAGCACGCCGGGCGCTGGATGCGGCACACTTGCCGACGCGGCGTTCACCGCCTTTTGGCCACTCTCAACCATTGCAGCAGGAGCTTCCATGAACCCATTTCTCCGGATCTTGCGGACTTGTTGTGCCGGCCTGGCCTTGCTGGCGGCGGCGCCGGTGTTCGCCGCCGACAGCGCGGCCTGCCCGGCCACGCTGCAGTACAGCTTCCCGCGGCTGCAGGACGAGAAGCCGCAGTCGTTGTGCCAGTACGCGGGCAAGGTGGTGCTGGTGGTCAACACCGCCAGCTTCTGCGGCTTCACGCCGCAGTACAAGGGGCTCGAAGCGCTCTACGCCAAGTACCAGGCACGCGGGTTGGTGGTGCTGGGCTTTCCATCGAACGACTTCTCACAGGAGCCGGCGGCGAATGCGCAGATCGCCGATTTTTGCGAAAACACCTTCGGCGTGAAATTCCCGATGTTCGGCAAGACCACCGTGTCGGGGCCGCAGGCCGTGCCGCTCTACAAGCTGCTGGCAGCGCAGACGGGCAGCGCGCCGGCCTGGAATTTCCACAAGTACCTGTTGGGGCGCGATGGCCATGTGGTGGCGAGCTACGGCAGCCAGGTCGAGCCGGAAGACCGCAAGCTTTTGCAAGAGATTGAAAAACAGTTAACGGCAAAATAATACCAATTGGTATTTTTTATACCAGTTGGTATAAGATCGCACGATGCGATCTGATTCCTTCACATTAATTTACCGCGTGGGCTCCGGGGCCGGTGGGAACTTTGTGCCGCCGAGTTTGGTCCATCAACCCGTAGCGCCGCAAACCTTGCGGCCCCTTTTCTGGCAGCGGAGCCTTCCCCGCCTTCATGGCCCGGAAGTCCCCCCGGGGCGGTTCTCCTCCTCCCTCCCTCCCTCGTTCGCGTCGGGGTGCTCCGCAGCCATTTTCCTTTCGCGCGCCCTGCCGCGCCGGGGCGTTGCCGCATGATGGCCGCCCGGCCCAGGCTGGCCATCGTCGGCTCCGGCATCGCCGGCCTGGCGGTGGCGCACCGCTTGCGCGACCACGCCGACATCACTCTCTTCGAAGCCGGCAGCTATTTCGGCGGCCACACCCATACGGTCGATGTCACGCTGCCTACGCCGCAGGGTCTGGTGACGCAGGGGGTCGACACCGGCTTTCTGGTGTTCAACGAACGCACCTATCCCGAGCTGATCAGCCTGCTGGCCGAGCTTGACGTGGCCACGGCCAAGTCCGACATGTCGTTCTCGGCGCATGTGCCCGACGCTGACCCGCGCAAGCCTGCGGTGGAGTGGAGCGGCTCCAGTCTCAACACCGTCTTTGCCCAACGCGCCAACCTGCTGAAGCCGCGCTTCTGGGGCATGCTGG
>JAQGMQ010000675.1 GCA_028292305.1 Rhodoferax sp. | reverse complement strand
CCGAGGTGTACTCCTGCTACATGAACAAGATGGTTGGCGGTCGCACGGTGAACGACACCGAACTGACCGCGTTCTTCGCCCAGACCTGCGCCTGACGTGGCCGTCGCCCGCCCGGTGGTGGTCGCCTGCGGCGACATCCTTGGTGTGACCTTCGAGGGCGAAGAAGAGTCCGTGCTTTTTCTGCCGCACTCCGGCGAGGTCGTGATCAGCGCCGTGGCGCAATGGCATGCCTTGAGCGCTTCGTCCCAAGGCTTGCCTCCATCCGAACTGCCCGACCAGGCCGCCGCGGCTGAACTTCGCTCGACGCTACGCCAACTCGGCGTAAAGTTCGGCTGATGCCTTCGAAATTACCCACCCGCCTCCTGTTCGCCGCCCAGCCATGGAATTGACGAGGCTTGGCGCATATTCCCTGGCTGAAATCGAACAGAGCCTGCGCGGCGACGGGCTCAGCCTGCAGGTGGCGAATTTTCGCTGCCTCATCCAGTCCGACACCGGCTTGCTTTCCACCCCTTTGCACCTGCTGTACAGGCACTATGTCGGCTCGATGACGCCGGATGGTTTCTACGACTTCCGTGTGACCTTGAACCGCAAGCGTGTTGCACCCTGGAAGCCGAACGAGGTGGAGTTCGGCTGGGAAGGCCACAGCCCGTTCCCTCCGTTGCCACTGGCGCAGACCCATCCCTTGTTCGAATGGGGCCTCAACTGGTGCATTGCCACCCTCAGCGGCGCCCATGCCGTGGTCCATTCGGCGGTGGTCGAACGTGACGGCGGTGCGCTGGTGCTGCCGGGCGATCCGGGCGCGGGCAAGAGCACGCTCTGCGCCGCCTTGGCCTTATCCGACTGGCGGCTGCTGTCGGATGAACTGACCATCGTCGCGCACGCCAGCGGCCTTGTCCAGCCGATGCCGCGGCCGATCAGCCTGAAGAGCAAGTCCATCGATATCGTGCGCGCCGGTTTTGCGCGGGCAGAACTCACGCTGCCGGTGCACGACACCCACAAGGGTTCGATCGCCTACGTGCGCCCGGCGGACGAGGCCGTCGACGGCTGGACCCGGCCGGTGCCGATCCGCTATGTGATCTTTCCCCGCTTTGCCGCCAACTCGGAATTCACGGTCGAAACGGTTTCGCGCGCACAGGCGCTCGCCGAACTCATGAGCCACACCTTCAACGTCGGTCTGTTGGGTCAGCAAGGTTTCACGTCCCTGGCCAACGCATTGGCGGGGGCCGAGTGTTACGCCGTGGAATACCCCGATCTGGCCAGCATCACCTCCTGGATTCACAGCACGTGTCGCCACCCAGCCTGATCGATTTGCTGCGCCAACCCGCGGGCGCTGGCGCGGTGCGCGAGTCCGAGTGGAATGCCATCGTCACCCAGGCCACCAACGCGCAGATGCTCGGCCAGCTGGCGGCGGCCATCGGACGCGCCGGTTGCGCCGCCGACGTGCCGCAGGCGGTGCGCGTGCATCTTGAACTGGCGCTGCTGACCTCGTTGCGCCGCCGCGAAGCCGCGCTGTGGGAGGTCTCGGCCATCCGCGGCGCGATCGATGCGGCCACGCCGCTGGTGGTACTCAAAGGTTGCGCCTATGCCGCCTGCGACGACACGAACGCGGCCGGCCGGGTGTTCTCCGACATCGACATCCTGGTGCCACGCGACAAGCTCGACCGTGCCGAAGGGCAGCTCATCGGCGCGGGCTTCAATCCCGGCCGAACGTCGGCCTACGACCAGCGCTACTACCGCGAGTGGATGCACGAAGTGCCGCCGATGCAGCACATGCGCCGCCACACGTCGGTCGACCTGCACCACGCCATCAACCCGCCGGTGTCCCGGGTGCATGTCGCGACCGCGCAGCTCATGCCGGCGTTGCGCGAGATCAGCCCCGGCGTGATGGTGCTAGGCACCGCCGACCGCGTGATCCACTGCGCCATCCATCTGGTGCAGGAAGGCGATGCGCAAAAGCTGCTGCGGGATCTGTACGACCTGCATCTGCTGCTGCAGCAGCATTTCGCCGACAACGCGTCTTTGGCGACGTTGTGGCAACGGGCCGACGAGCTTGGCGTGTTGCGTCTGGTGCGGCCAGCGCAGCAGGCAGCGGCCAGGCTGTTTTCGGCGAATGGTTCCGCCGCAAAGCCGGACGGCTGGCTGGCGCGAAGTCTGGTGGCGGCAGCCTGCTGGCCGCGCCCTGACATGTCGGCGCCGTTGGCCGAGGCTCTGCTGCTCGCGCATTCGCACTGGATCAAGATGCCGCTGCGTCTGCTCGTGCCGCATCTGCTCCGCAAGGCCTGGACGGGCGCCACCACCAAGGCTGACAGCGAGGAATAAGCCTCAGGCCGTGGCGCGGCTGCGTGCGGATTCCACCGCCACCTGCACGCCAAGCACCACATCGCCGACCACCATGACGGCCGGGCTCGCGAGCTGTTCGCGCTGCAAGGTGTCGGCCAAGTCAGCGAGTGATGTCACCACGTGGCGCTGGGTGGCCAGCGATGCGTTCTGCACCACCGCCACCGGCGTGCCGGCCGGCAGCCCGGTCAGCAGCTCGTCCTGAATCCGCCGAGCGCCGCTCACACCCATGTAGATCACCAGCGTCAGCTTGGCGCTGTGCGCGGTGGCGGCCAGGGCGCGCCAGTCGGTGCCGTCGTCGCCGGGCTTGGCGTGGCCGGTGACGAAGACCACGCCGTGGGCGTGTTCGCGGTGTGTCAGCGGCACGCCGAGCGAGGTCACGGCCGCCAGGCCCGAGGTGATGCCGTTGACCACGTCGACCTCGATGCCGGCCGCGCGCAGGTGTTCGACCTCTTCACCGCCGCGGCCGAAGATGAACGGATCGCCGCCCTTCAGCCGCACCACGTTTTCGCCTTCGCGCGCCGCCATCACCATGAGCTTTTCGATGAAGGCCTGCGGCGTCGACTTGCAGCCACCGCGTTTGCCGACGTGCACGATGCGCGCCGTGGGCGACGCGAAGCCGACGATGGCCTCGTTCACCAGGTCATCGACCAGCAGCACGGTGGCCGCCTGGATGGCTTTCAGCGCCTTGATTGTCAACAGCTCCGGGTCGCCCGGGCCGGCGCCCACCAGCGTGCAGCGGCCACCCGGTTTACGCAGCGGTGTGTTCGGAAAGGCCTGGTGCAACAAGGTGGCAAAGTCTGCGACAGGCTCGCCTGTGGAGGGGTCGTGTGGAAGGCTCATGCGGCTTGCGCTTCGATGGCGCCAATCTGGTTCGTGAGGTGCACCAGATGCGCGACCTGTCGCGCAATCGGATGGGGTACGGGCTTGCGGCCGGCCATTACATCGCGGATGTAGCCCGCGGTGGTTTCGGCGTCGATCTCTTTCGGCAGCTCAGGCACGGCGACCAGCGGGCCGGCCTGTTGCTCCTGCACCACGGTTGGTTCGCCGTGCAGGAAGGCGGTCATCTGCGGCATGCGGCGCGGGTCGGCCACGACTTCGCCTTCGGTGCCGCGCAGCAGCATCGCGTGGCTCTTCATCAGCGTGAAGGTGGCACCCATCGAAATTGCGTACTCGGGGTGGGTGTAGCTGCTCACCACCAGGCTCGGCCCGGCGGTTGGCGTCATCAGCTTGACCAGGCTGTGCGCCGGGTTGCGCAGGCCCACCACGCGGCGCACGTCGAGCAGGCGCTTCAGGCCGGGGCAGAGCAGTTCGGTCGACGCATAGGCGACCTCGCCATCGGCGATCTTGCGCACCGTGGCCAGCGGCGCCAGGTCGAGCGCGCGCAGCACGTCGGGCACCACCACCCGCGTGGCCTCGGTGGCCGTGCCGTGCAGCAGCACCGGCAGGCCTTCACGGGCCAGCAACAGGGCCAAGAGCGGCGTCAGCACCGGCAGCTTGCGGGCGCCGTTGTAGCTCGGCAGCACCACCAGGGGCCGGTCGGAGGCGGGCAGGGCGTCGATGCGCGCGGCCGTGGCGTCCATGAAGCCCGCCATCTCGGTCGGTGTTTCGCCCTTGATGCGCATGGCCAGGCAAAAGCCGCCGACTTCGAGGTCGGTTACCGTGCCGTCCAGCACCTGGCCGAACAGGTCGGTGGCCTGCTCGCGGCTCAGCGAACGCGCGCAGTCCTTGCCGCGGCCGATTTCCTTGATGTATTGGCTGATTCCCATGGGTGTCGATTGTCGGGGATGGCTGATGACTTTTGGTTATGTAGTGGATTTCGACGGCCGCATCACGCCGGTTGCCGCGCCGGCATCGCCATGCGCACCATGCGCCGCACCTCGGGCAGGCACGAGCCGCAGTTGGTGCCGCATTTCAACGCGCCCTGCAAGCTGGCCATGCGCCGGTCTTCGGTGTCGACGATGGTATTCTGCTGCAGCGCCAGTTGCGCGTTGATGGCCATGTCGGTCACGTTGAAACAGGTGCAGACCTGTTTGCCACGCGCCTGCACCGCCACCGGGGCCTTGGCACCGGGCACCAGCAGCAGCCGGCCGTAAGCCTGGGCCGGCAGCTGGTCCTGCAGCAGGGTCTTGATCCAGCCCTCGGCGCTGATGTCGCCGGCCAACAGGAAGCCGGCCAGTTCCGCATGGTCGCCTTCGCGCCGCAGCCGGGCCGCGCGGCGCTGGCCCTTCTTGCGGTCGGCATAACGCAGCACGTCGACGCCGTCCAGCCCGAGCAGCGTTTCGATGCGGGCCACCACGTCGTCGGGCACGGCTTCATAGGCCGCGGCGCGAAACAACAGGCCGACACGTTCACGGCCGAACGGCACCACGCTAGCAAACGGAAACTGCGCCATCAATGCCCGCAGCGACTCGCGCGCGGCCAGCGCTTCTTCTTCGGGCAGCCAGGCCACGCCCAGCAGCGACCAGGGCAGTTCGGCCTTGAGGATCTTCACGGCCGTGTGTTTCAGCTCGGGCTGTTTCGACGTGGGGCAATACGCGGGGTTCGTCAGCGCGTTGATGCCGGCCAGCCGCTCGCCGGTGCTGCTCACGCCGCTCAGGTATTCCTCGCCCCAGTGCATCGCGATGAAGGCCTGCGTCAGCGCCACCTCGGTCGAGGCCTGCACCGGCAGCACGATGGAGCCGCGTTTCGAGGTGACGTGCACCAGGTCGCCTTCCTTCAGTTGCCGGCGCTCCATGTCCTGCGCATGCAACTGCACCACCGGCTCGGCCACATGGCCGAACAACCGGCCCAGCGTGCCGGTGCGGCTCATGCCGTGCCACTGGTCGCGCAGGCGGCCGGTGGTGAGCGCAAACGGATAACGCGCGTCGCGCGGTTCAGCCACCGGGCGGTACACGGTGTTGGCGAAACTGGCCTTGCCGTCGGCCGTGGGAAACACGCCATCGGCGTAGAGCCGCGCCTTGCCCACCGTCTCGCCCTCGCGCAGCGGCCATTGCTGCGGGCCTTCTTTGTCGAGCATGGCGTAGCTCATGCCGGTGATGTCCAGGTCCCGGCCGCGGGTGCTGGCGCGGTGGTCGTTCCAGATGGCTTCGGCATCGTCGTAGCCGAACAGGCTGGCGGTGCTCTTGCGCGGCAGCCGCGCCTCGAGCCGGCGCGCGAAGTCCACCGCGATGGACCAGTCGTGGCGTGTGTCACCGGGTGCCGACACGGCCGGCCGCACGCGGCTGATGCGCCGCTCCGAATTGGTCACCGTGCCCACTTTCTCGCCCCAGGTGGTGGCCGGCAGCAGCAGGTCGGCGTAGTCGCAGGTGGCGGTGGTGGAGAAAGCCTCCTGCACCACCACCAGCTCGGCGCGTTCCAGTGCACGGCGCACCAGTGCCTGGTCGGGCATGCTTTGCGCGGGGTTGGTGCAGGCGATCCACAGCGCCTTGATCTCGCCATCGGCCACGGCTTGGAACAGGTCCACCGCGGTCTTGCCGGGCTCGGCGGGCACGTCGGCCACGCCCCACAGCGCGGCAACTTCGGCGCGGTGCTCCGGGTTCGCCAAATCGCGGTGCCCGCTCAGCAGGTTGGCCATGCCGCCGACTTCGCGCCCGCCCATGGCGTTGGGCTGGCCGGTCAATGAAAACGGCCCGGCGCCGGGCTGCCCGATCTGCGCCGTGGCCAGGTGCAGGTTGATCAGCGCCGCGTTCTTGTCGGTGCCGCTGCTCGACTGGTTCAGCCCCTGGCAATACAGGCTCAGCGTGGCGCCCGAGGTGGCAAACCACTGTGCCGCCTGGTAGAGGTCGTCCTTGGAGATGCCGCAGATCTGGGCCACGTGGTCAGGTGTGCAGTCGCGCAGCGTGGCCTTCAGGTCGTCGAAGCCCTTGGTGTGGGTGTTGATGTAGTGGCGCTGCGTCCAGCCTTCCCACAGCATGATGTGCAGCATGCCGTTGAACAGCATCACGTCGGTGCCGGGCTGGATGGCCAGATGCAGGTTGGCGATTTCGGCGGTGTCGGTACGGCGCGGGTCGACCACGATCACCTTCATGGCCGGATTGGCGGCGCGCGCATCCTCGATGCGGCGGAACAAGATCGGATGCGCCCAGGCCGTGTTGCTGCCCACGATGAACAGGCACTGCGCCGCGTCGAAGTCCTCGTAGCAGGCGGGCGGCGCATCGGCGCCCAGTGTCTTCTTGTAGCCCGCGACCGCGCTGCTCATGCAAAGCCGCGAGTTCGTGTCGATATTGTTGGTGCCGAT
>JAQGMQ010000643.1 GCA_028292305.1 Rhodoferax sp. | reverse complement strand
GACCATGACCATCCAGATTCAATTGCCCGACGGCAACGCCGGGCTGCGGCCCTACACCCTGCGCGGCACGCCCATGGCCCCGCCCGCCACTGCCGTGGCCTTCAACCGCATCGCCTATTCGGCCGCCCATGTGGTCGCCGACCCGTTCGCGCCCATCGATCCATGGCTGCAGTCCGCTGTTGACTGGGACGCGACCATCGCCTACCGGCAACACCTGTGGTCGCTCGGCCTCGGCGTGGCGGAGGCGATGGACACGGCCCAGCGCGGCATGGGGCTCGACTGGCCGACCTCGCTGGCATTGATCCGGCGCACGCTGGATGCCGCCCGCGACGTGCCCGGCGCCATGGTCGCATCGGGCTGCGGCACCGACCACCTCGACACCGAAAGCGTCACCAACGTCGACGAGGTCATCCGCGCCTATGAAGAACAGATGGCCGCCATCGAAGCGCTGGGTGGCAAGCTCATCGTCATGGCCAGCCGCGCCCTGGTCCGCGTGGCCAAGGGGCCGGCCGACTACGAACGCGTGTACGACCGCATCCTGTCGCAGGCCAGGCATCCGGTGGTGCTGCATTGGCTCGGTGCGATGTTCGACCCCGCGCTGGCGGGCTACTGGGGATCGGCCGACATCGACGCCGCGATGGACACGGCACTCGGCGTGATCGCCGCGCACCCGGACAAGGTCGACGGCATCAAGATCTCGTTGCTCGACAAGGACCAGGAGATCGCCATGCGGCGCCGGCTCCCGGCGGGCGTGCGCATGTACACAGGTGATGACTTCAACTACGCCGAGCTGATCGCCGGTGACGGCTTCGGCGGCGACACACGGCATGGCCAGAGCGACGCCCTGCTCGGCATCTTCGACGCCATCGCGCCGGCGGCCAGCGCCGCGCTGGGCGCATTGGCACAGGGCAACCTGCCAGCCTTCCACGCCATCCTCGGCCCGACGGTGCCGCTGTCGCGCCACATCTTTGCCGCGCCGACGCGCTTCTACAAAACCGGCGTGGTGTTCATGGCCTGGCTGAACGGCCACCAGAAACACTTCACCCTGGTCGGCGGCCAGCAGAGCAGCCGTTCGCTGCAGCACCTGGCCGAACTGTTCCGCCTGGCCGACGCCGCCAACCTGCTGGTGCAGCCGGAACTGGCGGCGCACCGCATGCGGCAGTTGCTGGCGCTGCACGGCGTCGAATGACGGTGCGCGACTTTTCGCAGGACCACGCCTGGCTGTCGATCAACACCGCCACGGTGCGCCGGCAACAGGGGTTGGAAGTGCCGCTCGACCGCATCGTCGACCAGTGCGCCGAGCGCGGCATCCGCGCCATCAGCCCGTGGCGCGACCAGGTGGCCGCGGTCGGCATCGGACGCATTGCGCGGCAGCTCAAGGCGCATGGCATGCAGCTTTCGGGCTACTGCCGCGGCGGCTTCTATCCGGCCACGGACGCGGCAGGATGGCAACGCGCGCTGGACGACAACCGGCGCGCCATCGACGAGGCCAAAACGCTGGATGCACCCTGCCTGGTGCTGGTGGTGGGCTCTCTGCCCGGCGCGGTGGAAGGCCAGGCCGCCTACACCAGCCTGGCCCGCGCACGCAGCGAGGTGCACGACGGCATCGCCGCATCGCTCGCCTACGCGCGCAGCGTGGGCATGCCGCTGGCCATCGAGCCGCTGCACCCGATGCAGGCGGCGGAACGCTCCTGCATCAACACCCTGGAACAGGCGCTCGATGTGTGCGACGCGCTCGACCCCGACCAGATCGGTGGGCTGGGCGTTGCGGTGGACACCTACCATGTCTGGTGGGACCCGAAGCTGCAGGCGCAGATCGGCCGCGCCGGGCAGCGGCGCCTGCTGGCCTGCCACGTGTCCGACTGGCTCACACCCACACGCGACCTGCTGAACGACCGCGGCATGGTGGGCGACGGCGTGATCGAATTCAAAAGGATTCGGGCCTGGATGGAAGCGGCCGGATTCGCCGGCTTCAGTGAAGTGGAAATCTTCTCGCAGACCTGGTGGCAACGCGCCGGCGGCGAGGTGCTGGACACCTGCATCGCACGGCATCGGCAGGTGGTGTGAAACCTCTGGGACGATCGGACCCGCCAGCTTGCTTTTGAATGCGATTGCGCCGGCTTCAGCCTGCCTTGGCGGCCGCCTGCGCCCCGCGTGGACTCAAGCCGGTTCGAACGCTGCGGGCGCCGTGTCGGCCATTTGCGTGAGCCACTGCGAGAAGGCCATGACGGCCGGGTCGTTGGCGCGCTCGGTGTTGGTCACCAGCGTGTAGTCGGGGCCCTGCCAGATGGGCGTGGCGATCGGGCACACCAGGCGGCCCGCGGCGATGTCGCGGCCGATCAGCGGCAGCGATGCGAGCGTCACGCCCAGGCCTTCCACGGCGGCGGCCAGCTGCAGATAGGCGTGTTCGAATTCGACGTGGCGGGCCGCCTGCAGATCGGGCGCGCCGGCCTCCCGCAGCCAGTGCGGCCAGGCGGTCCGCGTGCTGGCCGAGTGCAGCAGCGTGTGCTGCCGCAGGTCGGCCACGGTCTGGATCGGTTGCCGGCGCAACAGCGCGGGGCTGCAGGCCGGCGCGCGCAGGTCGGCCATCAGCGTGCGCGACACCACGCCAGCGCCTTGTTCGTGGCCAGAGCGCACGCCGATGTCGAAGGCGTCGCCGATGTAGCGCAGCTTGCGCGAGGTGGTCGACACCCGCACGTCGATGTCGGGATAGGCCGCATGGAAGTCGGCCAGCCGCGGCAGCAGCCAGCTCAGCGCGAAGCTGACCAGCACGTTCACGCGCACGGTGCCCGACACGCGGCGCGTGAACTGGTCCTGGCGCAGCCGGGCCGCGCCCGTGGCCAGGCGGTCAAAGGCGTGGCCCACGTCGTTCAGCAGGGCCGTGCCTTCGTCGGTGAGCGCGACGCCGCGCGCACGGCGCTCGAACAGCGGCACACCGAACCAGTCTTCGAGCAGCCGGATCTGCTTGCCCACGGCCCAATGCGTGACATGCAGTTCGGCCGCGGCGGCGGCGAAGCTGCCGTGCCTGGCGACGGCCTCGAAGTTGCGCAACGCGTTGAGCGGCGGCAGCCTGTCGCGGCCTTTCGCGGTGCCTGTTTCGATTTGCATGACGTGACTTTTCCTCTCGGCTGACCCGATATTATGTCAATGGCTGTACACCGGTGATGGCCATAAGATCGATGCATGTCCCTGCCCGCCGTCGCCTCTGGAATCGCCCCTGGAACCGCATCCCCGGCGCCACCGTCCCGCTCGCGTGTGCTGTGGCTGTCCTGCGTCGCCCATGCGCTGCACGACGGCTACACCGACATGATCTATGTGCTGCTGCCGGTGTGGCAGGCGGAGTTCGGCCTCAGTTATGGTGCGCTGGCGATGCTGCGCGGCGTCTACGCGGGCACGATGGCCTTCCTGCAGATCCCGGCCGGACGCCTGGCCGACACGCTGGGCAGTCGGGCCACGCTGGCCCTGGGCACGCTGCTGGCCGCACTGGGCTATGCGCTGGCCGGCCTGTCGGGCAGCCTGGTCGGGCTGTGCGCGGCGCTGGCCGTGTCGGGCAGCGGATCGAGCACCCAGCATCCGCTCGCCTCGGGCGCCGTGTCGCGTGTCTACGGGCGAGACGCCCGTGGCCCCCTGGGCACCTACAACTTTGCGGGCGACATCGGCAAGGCCGCGTTGCCGGCGGCGATTTCGCTGCTCGTGACGCTGATGCCCTGGCGCCATGCGCTGTGGCTGATGGCCGCGGTGGGCTGCGTGGCGGCATTGGCAATTGCACTATTTCTCCCGTCGATCCCACGCAAGGCGCCCGCGGCCGAAACCGTGCCCGGCCCGACCCGCGCGCGCGGCGCCAAGGGGTTCGGGCTGCTGCTCACCATCGGAGTGCTCGACACCGCCGTACGCATGGGCCTGTTGACCTTCCTGCCGTTCCTGCTCCAGGCCAAGGGCGTCTCGGCCCCGATGATCGGCACGGCGCTGGCGCTGGTCTTCATCGGCGGTGCGGCCGGCAAGTTTGCCTGCGGCTGGCTGGGCGCCCGCATGGGCGTGACCGGCACGGTGCTGGCCACCGAGGGCGGCACGGCGGTTTGCATCGTGGCCGTGATGTTCTGCCCGCTGGTGCCTGCCATGGTGCTGCTGCCGCTGCTCGGGATGATGCTCAACGGCACGTCTTCGGTGCTGTACGGGACCGTGCCGGACCTGGCGCCCGCCGAAGGTACCGAGCGGGCTTTTGCGCTGTTCTACACCGGCACCATCGCGTCGGGCGCCATCGCCCCCGTGCTCTATGGTTTTCTGGGCGACCAGATCGGCATCCAGGCCGCGAGCTTTGCCACGGCGTTGACCGCCCTGGCCATCTTTCCATTGGCCATCGCCCTGCGGTCGCGGGTTGCGACCGCAGAGACCGCCAACACGACAACCGTTTGACAAGGACCTATGGAACCCATGAACAAGACCCTGGTGATCACCGGAGGCAGCCGGGGGATCGGCGCCGAAACCGCCAAGCTGGCCGCCCGGCACGGTTACGCGGTGTGTGTCGGCTACCGATCCGAAGCGGCCGCGGCCGACGGCGTGGTGGCCGAGATCAGGAACGCAGGTGGCAGCGCGATGGCGGTGCAGGTGGACGTTTCGAAAGAAGAGGACGTCATCCGGCTTTTCGAAACCGCGGCGCAAAACCTGGGCCCCATCGCCGGCCTGGTCAACAACGCCGCCATCATCGCGCACCACAGCCGAGTCGAAGACATCTCGCACGCCCGCCTGCAACACATCTTCGCGGTGAACGCCATTGGCCCGTTCCTGTGTTCACGCGAGGCGGTTCGCCGCATGTCAACCAGCCGCGGTGGGGCGGGCGGTGTCATCGTCAACGTGTCGTCCTCGTCGGCCCAGATGGGTTCGCCCAACGAATACGTCGACTACGCCGCCACCAAGGGCGCACTGGAAACATTGACGTTCGGCTTGTCGAAGGAGGTCGCGCGCGACGGCATTCGTGTGAATGGTGTGCGACCCGGCCACATCTACACCGACATGCATGCCAGCGGCGGCGAGCCGGGGCGCGTCGAGCGGTTGAAGGGCACGATCCCGATGGGGCGTGGCGGCCAACCCCAGGAGGTGGCCGAGGCCATCGTCTGGTTGTTGAGTGACAAAGCCTCCTTCGTCACGGGGGGCTTCATCAATGTCAATGGCGGCAAATGATCTGGTCAGCCGTTTCCTGAAATAGGCTGGGACGGACGGGACGAACGGATCGCCGTGGCAACGCTCAAGGCGTTTGCAGTGTGCCGTCCACCAGCCGCGTCTCGGTCCATGTGGTGACGTTGCTTTCGCACGGGTATTTCATCGCCTCCCGCTCATCGATCTCCACGCCCAGGCCGGGTCGGTCGTTGGCATAGACATAACCGTTCCTGAATTCGGGCAGGCCGGGGAACACGTCGAGCAGGGCTTCGCGCGGGCCTTTCAATTCCTGGATGACGAAGTTGGGCGGCTCGGTGCCTGACCATTCCTGCACGCCGAAATTGCGCGCGGCCAGGTCGATGTGGATGTTGGCCGCATGCGCCATGGGCGACATGTCGCCAGGGCCGTGCCATGCCGTGCGCACGCCGAACTGCTCGGCAAAGATCTGCAGCTTGCGGCCGGGCGTGATGCCGCCGATCTGGCTCAGGTGCACACGGATGAAGTCGATCAGCTGCTCGGCGATGAGGAACTTCCATTCCGCCG
>JAQGMQ010000614.1 GCA_028292305.1 Rhodoferax sp. | reverse complement strand
GAACAGCAGGCTGCACAGCGCCGCAACGGGCAGCTGGATGGCCAGCAGGTCGGTCAGGAACAGGCCGGTACCCAGCAGCGCCAACGCCAGCAGCTTGGCGATGGCCGGCACGGCGTGCAGCCAGGTGCGGTGTTCGCTGTAAAGGCTTCCCATGCGCGTTCAGGCCGGCGCCGCCAGCCGCTCGGCGACGTCGGCCTCGTAGGCCGCGCAGACCTCACGGCCCGGCCCGCTGGCCCGCACGCGCCCGGCGTGCAGCCAGACCACCCGCTCGAAATCGCGCACGTGGTCCAACTGGTGGGTGGAAACGATGATCTGCTGGGGCGCCTGGGCGATCTCGCGGCTCAGCAGGGCCTGGCCCGGCAGGTCGAGGCTGGAGAAAGGTTCGTCCAGCAGCAGCATCCGCGGGGCCGCGATCAGCAGCGCCAGCCAGCACACCTGCTGGCGCTGGCCCTGGCTCAGGCTGCCGATGGCGCGGCCCACCCAGTCGCCTCGACCGCGCGCCACCAGCCAGGCGCAGGCCCGGGCGTTGGCCTCCCGGCGCGACAGGCCGGACGCCGTCAGGCCCAGAGCCAGCTCTTCGTCCACGGTGGGAAAGATGATCTGTTCGTCGGGGTTCTGGAACATCATGCCCAGCCAGCGCGCACGTACATCGCCATCGCCGATGCCCTGGCCGCTCACACGCAGCCGCCCCTGCTGCGGCGTTTCCAGTCCGCTGATCAGGCGCAGCAGGCTGCTCTTGCCGGCGCCGTTGTCGCCGATCAGGCCGATGCGCGATTCGCCGAGCCGCAGGTCGAGGCCGTCGAAAACAGTGTGGGTGCCGCGCTTCAGTTGCAGCGCCTCCAGATGGATTTCAACGCGAGGCAAAACGGTCTGTTCGGAAGTGGGCATGGCGTTGGGTGGTGTGCCGCTCGCGGGCTGGATCTGGCCGTCCACGAAGATCGATGCAGGCGTCAACGGCAGGGATGAAGCCCCAGGTGCTTGCTTCGATCGGCGGGATGGGCGGCTCTCTCGATTTTCGCTGCTGTTTTCTTGTTTTCTATTTGCGGTCGGTCTTGCCGTCGCCCATCTGGTCCTGCAGAAAATCCAGCAAGGCCCGCAGCGCCGCGCTGTTGTGCCGGCGCTGCAGGTACGCGGCCGACAGCCAGATGTCGTTGCGCGCGAACGCCGGCAGCACCTCCAGCAGTTCGCCATGCTCGAGGTGCGACTGCACCAGCAGGTTGGGCAGGTAGAGCACGCCAAAGCCCTGGATCGCCGCCTCGATGAGCGGGCCGGCCTCGCTCGCGTCCATGCGGCTCTTGACGGCCACGTCGACCGGCCGGCCATCGTCTTCGAAGCGCCAATGCGGATGCGGCCCGAGGCGCGAATTGGTCAGCGCCGTGTGTTTCGCCAGCGCAGTGGGATGCTCCGGGAGGCCATGTTTACGCCAATACACGGGCGATGCGCAGACCGTCATCTTGACCCGCTGCAGCTTGCGCAGGATGAGATTCTCGTCCGTCACCGGGCCGAGCAACAGTGCCACGTCGATGGCTTCCTCGGCCAGGTCGAACGTGCGGTTGCTGAGTTGCAGGCTGATGCTCACCTCCGGGTAGTGGCCCAGAAATTTAGCCAGCAGCTTGGGCAGCCGGCCCTGGCTCATGCCATGCGGCGCGGCGATGTGGATGCGCCCCACCGGCCGGCTCGACCGTTCCTGCAATTCCTCGCGCGTGAGCTTGATGATCTCGATCACCGGCAGCAGGCGTTCGAGCAACAGGGCCCCGGCCTCGGTCAGGCTGACGGCGCGGGTGGAACGGTTCAGCAGGCGCACACCGATGCGCGACTCCAGCTCGGCCACATGTTTGCTGACCGTGGCCTTGCCCATCTTGAGACGCGCCGCCGCGCCGGAAAAGCTGCCACCGGCGGCGACTTCGCTGAAGGTCTTGATGAGGTCGAAACTGTCCATCGGTGTGGCGTGGTGCGGGGCGGCGCTGGTGTGAAACTGGCGCCAGTCTCGCACGATCCGCCGGGTTCCTGACGGCACTGTTGCGTTTGCCCACCACGCGGGTGGCGCCCGCCCGGCCTCAAGGCGCCCGGAATTCATCCGCGCCGATGCCGAACCGCTTCAGCTTGTCGTACAGAGTCTTCTTCGGAATCTGCAGCATCTCGCTGGCGGTGGCGGCACGCCCGCCGCAGGCGGTCAAGGCCTCCTCCAGCAGGTGCCGTTCGAACACCGCCAGTTGCGCGTCCAGCGAGCGCGGTTCGGCCTTCTGCGCCACCGAGCCGTCGATCACCGGCAAGCCCAGCACCATGCGATCGGCGGAGTTGCGCAGCTCGCGCACATTGCCGGGCCAGTGGTGTTGCATCAATGCCTGGCGCTGGGCCGGGCTCGGATCGGGCACGTCACGTTCGTAGCGCACCGCGGCCTGCATCAGGAAATGCGAGAACAGCGCCGGGATGTCCTCGCGCCTTTCGCGCAGCGGCGCGATGTGCAGCACCACCACGCCGAGCCGGTAATACAGGTCGTTGCGAAACGGCAGCTCGGGCGGTGGATGCAGCAGATCGGCCTTGGTGGCCGCGATGATGCGGCAGTCCATCGGCAGCAGCTCGTTCGAGCCAAGGCGTTCGAAATTGCGCTCCTGCAGCGTGCGCAACAGCTTGACCTGCAGGCTCAGCGGCATGGTCTCGATCTCGTCGAGAAACAGGGTGCCGCCGCTGGCATGTTCGATCTTGCCGATGTGGCGTTTGGCCGCGCCGGTGAACGAGCCGGCCTCGTGGCCGAACACCTCGCTTTCGAACAGAAGCTCGGGCATGCCGCCGCAGTTCAGTGCCGCGAAGGCGCCGTCCTTGCGTTTGCTGTAGTCATGCAGGCAGCGTGCCACCAGTTCCTTGCCGGTGCCGGTTTCGCCGGTGATCAGCACCTCGGCGTTGGTCGAGGCGATGTCGAGAACGACGCGGCGCAGGTCGGTCATGGCCGACGACCGGCCGACGATCTTGGCGTCGATGGTGTTGATGCCCGACAGCCGCGTGCGCAGCAGATCGACTTCGAGGCTCAAGCTGCGTTTTTCGATGGCGCGGCCCACCACCTCGCAGATCTGTTCGGGTGAAAACGGCTTCTCTATGAAGTCGTAGGCGCCCATGCGCATGGCCTGCACCGCCATTGAAATGTCGCCGTGCCCGGTCACCAGGATCACGGGTATGCCGGCGTCGATCTGCTGCACGCGCTCCAGCAAACGCAGCCCGTCCATGCCCGGCAGACGCACGTCGGTGACGAGGATGCCGCGCAGCCCCGGCACCAGGTGCGCCGCCACCTGCTCGGCCGAGCCGTAGGCCCGCACCTCGAAACCGGCGAGCTGCAGCGATTGCGTGCTGCCGAGCCGCACGGACGGGTCGTCCTCGACATAGAGCACCACCGGCGGTGCCGCGGAGGGGTCAGACATGGGCGGTCTCCAGTTCGGCGGCCTTGAGTTGAATGGTGAACAGCGCGCCGCCCAGCGTGGCACTGCGGCCCGGCGTGAGCGTGCCCGAGAGCTTGCGCACGATGTCGGCCGAGATGGCCAGGCCGAGCCCGAGCCCGCGGCCCTGTTCCTTGGTCGAATAAAACGGTTCGAACAAATGCGGGGACACGTGTTCGGCGATGCCGGGGCCGTTGTCGTGCACCTCGATGCGGGCCATGCCGTCCTCGGCCCACGCATGGATCAGGATGTGCGGGCGGGCCGTGCCTTCGACCGCGTCGATGGCGTTGGTCAGCAGGTTCAGCAAGATCTGTTCGAGCAGATTTGCGTCGCACAGGGCGCTCAGGTCTTCCGGCTCGAAATGCTGCTCGATGCGGATCGCCGCCGTGGGCAGGCTCTGGCGCAACAGGAACATCGCGTCGTGGACCACCGCCGGCACGTTCACCTGGCGCAATTCCACCGCCGACTTGCGCGCGAACTTCTTCAGTTGCGAGGTGATCTTGCCCATGTGGTCCGTCAGCTGGCCGATGATGCGCAGGTTGGAGGCGGCCTGCTCCTGCTGGCCGCGTTCGAGGAACACCACGGCGTTGCCGGAGAGCGTACGCAGCGCCGCCAGCGGCTGGTTGAGTTCATGGGTGATGCCGGCCGACATCTGGCCCAGCACCGCCATGCGCGCGGTGTGCACCAGGTCTTCGAGCGTCGCGCGCAACGTCTCCTCGACCCGTTTGCGTTCGCCGATCTCGTCCTGCAGCCGCAGGTTGGCATCGCTCAGCGCCTGGGTGCGTTCCTGCACGTTGCGCTCCAGCTGGTCGTTGGCCTGCTGCAGCGCCACGCGCGCCGCCACGGTCTGCGCGAAGAAGCGGCGACGCTGCTGGAAGTACAGCACCAGCAACGCCGCCAGCACCAGGCTCAGCGCGGCCAGGGCCGAGGTGATGCGCGCCGACACCTGGGCCGGCGCGAGTTCGGACAACACCAGTAGCCGCCAGTCGGTGCCGGGCACGCGGTTCTGCTGCACCAGGAAATCCGTGGTCGCGCCCGAGCGCTGGTGTTCGATGGGTTCGGCGCGCACCTCGACGATGGTGGCGCCGTTTTCCAGCACGCTCTTTTCGCGCATGCCCAGCGGCGACAGCAAACCCGCTTCGGAATACTGCCGCGTGGCCGCGAGCCGGCCGATGGTCTCGTCCGACAGGCCACGCAGGGTGCGGTACTTCCAGTTGGGCTCGGACGACAGGAACACCACGCCATTGCTGTCGGCCACGACGATCTTTTCGCCGTCATGGCCCCAGGCCTGGTCGAGCCGCTCGAGGCTGACCTTCACCGCCGTGACGCCGATCACGCGGCCGTCCTTCACCACCGAATGGGCATAGTAATAACCGGCTTCGCGGCTCACCGTGCCGACGCCGTAGAAGCGGCCGGGGAAGCCTTTGGCCGCCTCCTGAAAATACGGCCGGTAGGCGAAGTTGGTGCCGACGAAGCTGTTCGACTGCTGCCAGTTGCTGGCCGCCAACGTGAGCCCGTGGATGTCCATCACATAGATCGCCGAGGCGCCGGCACGGGAGGCCACCGTCTGCAGGTAGTGGTTCACGACGTCGGCCCTGGCGTGGTCCGCGGGGCGCTCGAGCAGGGCCACCAGGTGTTCGTTCAGCGAGACCACCGGCGGCAGGTATTCGAAGCGGTCCATTTCCGCCTGCAGGTTGGCCGCGTACAGGTCGAGCCGGTGCGAAGTGGATTCGCGCAGCGAACGGATGCCCAGCCGCTGCGCCAGCGTGTAGCTGGCCGCCACCACCCCGGCCAGCGCGAGCACGAAAAGGAGCACCGCCGGCCAGCGGCGGTTGGCACGTTCAGCCACGCATCTCAATCTGCATAAACACCCGCCTTCCTGATGATCGGCGTCCACTTCGTGATCTCATTGCCGAGGTGGGTCCGAAGCGACTCCGGCCTGGCTCTTGCCGCAGGCACCGCCTGGGCGCCGAGGTCCGCCATTTTGCTCCGAAAACCCTGGTCTTCAACCGCTGACTGCAGCGCCGCACTGAGCCTGTCGACAATGGCCTGCGGCGTGCCCTTGGGGGCGTACATCGCATGCCAGATCTTCACCTCGACCGGCAGCCCGCTCTCGGCCGCCGAAGGAATGTCCTTGAAGGCGTCGATGCGCTGCGGCTGCATCGCTGCGTACGGCTTCAGCGATCCGGCCTTGATCTGGCCGGCCACGTTGGTGGTCTGGTCGCACAGCAGATTGACCTGGCCGCCCATCAGGTCGACGAGCGCGGGCGCGGTGCCCTTGTAGGGGATGGTGGTCAGCTCCGTCTGCAGCGCCGACTGCAGCAGCAGCCCGCACAGGTGCGAAGCCGAGCCGATGCCGGCGTTGGCCAGGGACAGGCTGGCGGCATTGGCCTTGGCATAGCTGACCAGCGCCTTCATGTCGGCGGGCGGCAGCGACTTGTTCGCCAGCAGGACCATCGGCACGTCGGCGATCTCGCCCACCATCTCGAAATCCTTCAGGGGATCGAAGCCGAGATTGCGGTACAGGCCCACGGCCGTCGCCATGCCGATGTGGTGGATCAGGATGGTGTGGCCATCGGGCTTGGCCAGCGCCACCTTGCGCGCGCCGATGGTGCCGCCGGCACCGGCACTGTTGTCGATCAGCACCGGCACGCCGAGCTGCTTCGACATCAGCAGGCCGATCTCGCGGGCCACCTTGTCGGTGGGGCCACCGGCAGCAAACGGCACCACGGCCGTGACGGCCCGGCCACCGGGGAAATCTTCCGCGGCGGCGGGCACCGCCATGCAGGCCAGTGTGGCGGCGAGCAGCGTGGTCAGCGCGGCCAGCGCCGTCCTTCGGGTGTTGATGCGGAGCTTCATGAATTTGTCCTTTCGTCGTTTCGATGGGGTGCGGGAGGATAAAGATCTGGAGGTGCCACCGGCATGGCCGGCGAGGCGCCAGGGGCTTGGCTCCCGGTTGGTGGGAGACCCTCCCTGCGCCCCGAAGGGCGCAGGGTTCAGGTCAATTGGCAGGCCTGGCTGGCGCCCGGTCAGGGGCTGCCGACCTGGAACACCAGGTTGGCCGGCGAAGGGCCGAACGACGCGTACGGCACCAGCGGTGTCTGGTTCACGCCGGCCTGGGACCAGTCGCACACGCCACCCGCGAACACCGCGTTCAGACGGGCCAATTGCGCACCCGTGAAGCCCGGGTAGTCGGCCGCGTTGACCGGCTTGAGCTGGCACTTCAGCTTGTCCGCGGCCACCGGGCCGCCGGCCTGCGCCCGCGGAAAGGTGAAGGACGGCCAGATCGCGTTGCACGACCCGCCGGTGCTGCCCAGGGTCTGGGTCTCGGCGATGAACTGCGGTGCGGTCGAGAAGCTGAAGCAGCCGTCCACGGCCTCGGCGGGCTTCCTGGCGATCACCTTGTCGCGCTGCGCCGCGGCCGAGGTGTCGGCGCGGTAGGCGTCCACCCATTTCACAAACGCGGCCCAGCCGTCGGCCTGTGACTTGGCGCTGATCGCCGCACGTTCAGCCTGGCCCGGCGTCGTCACGCCGAACAGGTCGGCAAAGCTCACGCCACCGCGCCACATCACGTGGTTGCGGGTGTCGCCATTCGCCTGGCGCATGCGTTCACGCGCAGCGAAGTGGAACCACTGGTAGTGGTAGTAGTTGCCTTCGTCATAGAAGTTCGACATGTCGAACACGGGGATCGCGGCCAGCCCGCCGCTGCCGCCGAGCTGCAGGCCCGACTGGTAGGCGCGCTTGATGGCCCCCGCGTCGCCGACGGCCCGGGCGGTGATGTAGTTGCCGTTGCGGTCGTAGCCGCCAGCCTTCTCGTTCAGCTCCAGGAACTGCTCGGCGGACAACACCCCCGCGTTCAGCTGGGCCAGGCCGTACTGCACGCCGACGTTGTCGAACGGCCGCCGGCCGTAGCCGCTTTCATCGACGCCGTAGACGTTGCGCCCGATGTCGAACACCGTGGCGCGGGCACCGGCCGGGTTGGTGAGTTCGTTCCAGCGCAAGGCGGCAGGCACCGCCGCATTGAAGGCGCCAGACGCATAACCCCCGCCGAACGATCCCGTGACCGGGATGTTCTCCACCCGCCCGCTGACCGGATCGGTACGGCCGGACTGCACGGCCAGGTCATACCAGGCCCGCGCCGACTTGTGGCCGGACACCTGCACCATCTGGCTCTCGGTGACGCCGGTGGTGTTGTTGGTGGTGAGGTAGCGGTTCAGCAGCTTCGAGTCCATGGCCGCCATGGAAATCGACAACGCATCAGGGAAG
>JAQGMQ010000580.1 GCA_028292305.1 Rhodoferax sp. | reverse complement strand
GTGCGCATGAAGGGCACCAACGAAGTCGAAGGCAAGAAGATGCTGGCCGATTCGGGCCTGCCCATCATCAGCGCCGACACCATGGCCGATGCGGCCCAAAAAGTGGTGGCGGCAGTCGCCAAGTAAGGAACAAGCCATGTCGATCTACATCAACAAAGACACCAAAGTCATCACCCAAGGCATCACCGGCAAGACCGGTCAATTCCACACCGAAAAGTGCCAGGAATACGCCAACGGCAAAAACGCCTACGTTGCGGGTGTGAACCCCAAGAAGGCCGGCGAGTCGATCTTCGGCATCCCGATCTACGGTTCGGTGAAAGAAGCCGCCAAGGAAACCGGCGCCACCGTGTCGGTGATCTACGTGCCACCCGCCGGCGCAGCCGCCGCCATCTGGGAAGCCGTCGAGGCCGACCTGTACATGGCGATCTGCATCACCGAAGGCATTCCGGTCAAGGACATGCTGGAAGTGCGCAACAAGATGAAGGCCAAGGAAGCGGCTGGCGGCAAGAAGACCTTGCTGCTGGGCCCCAACTGCCCCGGCCTGATCACGCCCGATGAAATCAAGATCGGCATCATGCCCGGCCACATCCACCGCAAGGGCCGCATCGGCGTGGTTTCCCGCTCGGGCACCCTGACGTACGAAGCCGTCGCACAGCTGACCGAAATCGGCCTGGGCCAGTCGTCGGCCGTCGGCATCGGCGGCGATCCGATCAACGGCTTGAAGCACATCGACGTGATGAAGGCCTTCAACGACGATCCCGATACCGACGCGGTCATCATGATCGGCGAAATCGGCGGCCCGGACGAAGCCGACGCGGCCCGCTGGTGCAAGGAAAACATGAAGAAGCCTATCGTCGGCTTCATCGCCGGTGTGACCGCGCCTCCGGGCAAGCGCATGGGCCATGCTGGCGCGCTGATTTCCGGCGGCGCCGACACGGCAGACGCCAAGCTCGCCATCATGGAAGAGTCGGGCTTCACCATCACCCGCAACTTCTCGGAACTGGCCAAGCTGCTGAAGGCCATGCTGTAAGGGTCGCCTGACTTTCTTCTGCTCTATACGCATTTCTACTGGCCGGCGCCAAGGGGTGGCGGGGCTACACTTTCCGGTCGTATAAAGCAGGAGACAGCATGTTTTTCGGACTCGATTTCACATCACCGCTCTTTTGGAGCGCATTCGGCTCCATCGTGCTGGCAAATATCGTTTTGTCGGGCGACAACGCGGTGGTGATCGCCATGGCGGCCCGCACGCTCAAGCCGGAGCAGCAGAAGAAGGCCATCGTCTGGGGCAGTGCCGCCGCGATCGTGATGCGGATCATCCTCACCGTGGCCGCGATCAAGCTCCTGACCATGCCTTTTTTGAAGGTGATCGGCGCGATTGCGCTGGTCTACATCGGCGTCGATCTGCTCAATGGTGAAGACGACGGCGGCGACGGCGACGGTAAGCAGATCAACAGCATGTTTGCCGCGGTGCGCACCATCCTGATCGCTGACCTGGTGATGAGCCTGGACAACGTGCTGGCCGTTGCGGCTGCTGCCAAAGGTGACGTTCCGCTGCTGGTACTCGGCTTGTTGGTCAGCATTCCGCTGATCGTGTTTGGCGCAACGCTGCTGACCAAGGTGATGGAACGGTTTCCGATCATCATCACCATCGGCGCAGCGCTGCTGGGCTTCCTGGCGGGCGAAATGTTGCTCACCGACCCGGCGGTGACGGCGCAGTTTGGCGCCCAGAGCGAGCTGACGGTGGAGATCGCGGGAGTGATCGGGGCGGTGATCGTCGTGGGGCTAGGCACCTGGATGAAAAAACGCGCCGAGGCTGCGCACGGTTGATGTGGCCGCCGCAGGGCGGCGCAGCGCTGGTTCACCGATGGTCCCAAGCAAGGGGCCATTTTTTTTGGCGTCGATGTAACAAAATATGACCAAGTGTGCATTGCTTGCTTGCCCGGGACCAGCCCCTCTGTTACGGTCATGTCCTGAGTTCCGAAGCCCGCGGGCAGTCGATTTGCACCGCAACAAGGGCAACTTCTGCCAAGCCTCCGCCGGGGCAATCGTCATTTAAAACCGCTACCGTTGCCACCGAAGAAGCCCCTGCAACATGATTTATGAGTTCTGCACGCAAACCCATACCGGTTTGCTGCGCGAAAACAACGAAGATGCCGCACTAGCGGACGAAGCAAACGGCGTTGCCATTCTGGCCGACGGCATGGGCGGCTACAACGCAGGCGAAGTAGCCAGCGAGATGGCCACCAAGATCATCTGTTCCGAGCTCGGGCACTGGCTGGCCGAAGCCGGGAAACACGCCAATGTGAAGGAAGTCCGCAAGGCCATGGACATTTGCGTGCACAACGCCAATCTGGCTGTGTTCACCGCGGCTACCGAGCACCCGCAGTTCGCCGGCATGGGTACGACGCTGGTGGCGGGCGTGTTCCTGGAATCGCGTGTCGTGCTGGGGCATATCGGCGATTCGCGCTGTTACCGCAGCCGGCAAGGGCACCTGGTGCAGATGACCAAGGACCATTCGCTGCTGCAGGAGCAGCTCGATGCCGGCCTGATCACGCCGGAACAGGCGGCGATGTCGGCCAACCGCAATCTGGTGACGCGCGCTCTGGGCATCGACGAATTCGTGCAGCTGGAGGTGCACGACCACGTTGTTGAATCGGGCGACATCTACCTGATGTGCTCCGACGGGCTCTCGGACATGGTCGAAGACGGCTTCATTGCCCGGGTGATGGAAACAGACGCCACGCTCGATCAAAAAGCGAAGCAGCTCATCAGCAGCGCGAATGCCTGCGGGGGGCGCGATAATATTACAGTCTTGCTGGTGCAAGCGAATGCGGGCTCCAAAAAGCGCGGCCTGATGGCCAGGCTGATTGGAAGTTAGTTTCCCAACCCATGCCAATGAAAAGACTCAGGAGCCGAACATGCCGAAGCTGATCGTATCGATCGACGGCGTTGTGATCAAGGAGGTGCAGTTGACCAAAGACCGCACTACTCTGGGCCGCCGGCCCTACAACGATGTGGTCATCGATAACCTGGCGGTCAGCGGCGAGCATGCGGTGGTGCTGATGGTCGGCAACGAAGTGCAGCTGGAAGACCTGAACAGCACCAACGGCTCGTACATCAACGGCAAGGCCGCGCGCAAGCAGATCCTGCAGCACAACGATCTGCTCGAAATCGGCAAGTACAAGATCAAGTTCATCAACGAGTTGGCCGAGGCCCATGCCGAACGCAATGGCGGGGGCTTGTCGATCCACGGGGCGTTGGCGCCCGCGTCGTCCGCGCCGCAGTCGTTCGGTCGCCGGTCTTCCGACCACTCGGCGCCCATCCCGTTGGCCGGCATCGAGGTCGAACCGCAGAACAACGCGGCAATCAAAGTCATGTCCGGTGCGGCCGCCGGGCGTGAAGTCACGCTCACCAAAGTCGTCACCACCATCGGCAAGCCCGGCATTGCCGTTGCCGCCATCACGCGCCGCCCGCACGGCTATGTGGTCGTGCACGTCGAAGGCGCGGAGCAACCCACCCTGAACGGATCGGCGATCGGCGCCACACCGGTCTCCTTGAAGAACGGTGATGTGCTTCAGCTGGCCGGCACGCAGATGCAGTTCATCCAGCCCTGAGCGCGGCCTGCGCCGGGTCGGGCCGACGGGCTCACCGGTGGCGCGGGCTTGGGGTTCCATCAAGCTGACGGATCTGGCGAGCAAAGGGCCATGAGAGCCTTTCTGAAACAACACGCGCCGCGCATCGCGGTCACGCTCATCCCCCTGGTGTTTGCCCTGTTGCATGCAGTGGGCGCATTGCGCCTCGGCGTCTTGCAGCACCTTGACGACATTGTCTACGACGCGCGGCAGCGGGCCGTGGCGGTGGTGATGGACGAGCGCATTGTCATTGTCGACTTCGATGAAAAAAGCCAGGCCGCCTTCGGTTGGCCATGGAGCCGCAAGAAGCTCGCCGAGTTGACGGACGAATTGTTTCTGCGGCAGAAGGTGGCGTTGGCCGGCTTCGATCTGGTGTTCCTGGAAACCGATGAAAGCTCGGGGCTGACCCGCCTTCGGCAGTTGGCGCAAAACGAGTTGCGCGGCCAGGCCGGATTCGAGGCCGAGGTCGCCAAGTTGAAAAACACGCTGGATTACGACGCCGCCTTCGCCGCCTCCCTGCGCGGCAAACCGGCCGTGCTGGGTTACTATTTCACCAGCGACCGCGACGGCCATTTGTCGGGCGTGTTGCCCGCGCCCATCGCCGATGGCGCGCCGTTGCCGCGCAATTTCACCGGGTTCACGCACTGGGACGGCTATGGCTCCAACATCGAGGAGATCGCCAGCGCCGCGCCTTTGGCCGGGTTTTTCAACTCGGTCACCGACCGCGATGGCGTCACCCGTTCACTCCCGTTGATCGCCGAACACGCCGGGCAGCGTTACGAAGCCTTGGCGCTGGCCATGTTTCGGCAGTTGGCAGGGCAGCCGCACATCGAAGCCGGTTTCTCTACCGAGCCGGCCATGTCGCGTTCCTACATCGGGCTCGAGAGCATCCTTTTGCATAAGGACGGCAAGACCTTGCACATCCCGGTCGATGAACGTGGTGCGGTGCTGGTGCCGTTCAGAGGGCCGGGCGGCGCGCGCGGCGGCGCCTACCGCTACATCTCCGCGGCCGATGTGCTCAGCGGGCAACTCCCTGCCGGCAGCCTTGAAAACAAGATCGTGCTGATCGGCACCACCGCGCCCGGCCTGTTCGATCTGCGGGTCACGCCCGTCAGCGAAACCTATCCTGGCGTTGAGATGCACGCCAATCTGCTGTCGGGGCTGCTCGATGGCCGCATCGCCGTCCGGCCCAGCTACGCGTCTGGTTATGAGGTGTTGACGGTGCTGGCCGCCGGGCTGGCCTTGGCATTCACGCTGCCGCTGTTGACTGCCTTCCGAGCGGTGCTGTTCAGCTGTTGCGTTACCGCCGTGGTGGTCGGCCTCAACTTCTGGCTTTATCTTGGACACGGCATGGTGCTGCCGCTCGCCTCGGCATTGCTGATGACCATCACGGCGTTCGCCCTGAACATGAGTTACGGCTACTTCGTCGAAAGCCGGTCGAAACGCGAACTGGCGCATCTTTTTGGCTCGTATGTGCCCCCCGAGCTGGTCGACGAAATGATCAAGGACCCCGACAGCTACAGCATGCAGGCGGTCAACAAAGAGCTGACCGTCATGTTTTGCGACATGCGCGGTTTCACCCAGATCGCAGAGCAGATGGAGCCGTTGCAACTGCAGGCGCTACTGAACGACATTTTTACCCGCCTCACTGCGCTGATCCGACGCCAGCGCGGCACCATCGATAAATACATGGGTGACTGCGTGATGGCGTTCTGGGGCGCGCCCGTTGAAATGGCCGACCACGCCAACCTGGCGGTGCATACGGCGCTGAAGATGATCAACGAAGTGCATGCCTGGAGCAGCGAGCAGCGTCAGGCCGGCCTGCCCACCGTGGGTATTGGCATTGGGCTCAACACGGGTAGCATGTGCGTCGGCGACATG
>JAQGMQ010000578.1 GCA_028292305.1 Rhodoferax sp. | reverse complement strand
TATTGCTGCCGTCCAATCTTTCGTGACGCCGATCCGATCCACGTCAGCATCGTCGAAACCGGGTTTTGCACCGTGCCCTACCGGCGCAGTCGCTGCACCAGCGTCACCCCGGCCAGCACCAGCGCACCCGCCACGATGCCGACCACCGCGTCGAGCAGCGTCGGCACCAGCCATTGCAGCGCGCCGGTCCTGGCCGCGATGGCTTCGATCGCGTGGTGCAGCGCCGGCACACCGTGGGTGAGGATGCCGCCGCCGACCAGGAACATCGCCGCCGTGCCGGCCACCGACAAGGCCTTCATCAGCCACGGTGCCAGCCACAGGATGCCGCGGCCCAGGCTCTGCTGCGCGGCACCGGCCTGCTGCGTGAGCCACAGCCCCGCGTCGTCGAGCTTGACGATGCCGGCCACCAGGCCGTACACGCCGACGGTCATGATCAGCGCGATGCCGGCCAGCACCGCCACTTGCGTGCCGAACGGGCTCTGCTGCACGGTGCCGAGGGTGATGGCGATGATTTCGGCCGAGAGGATGAAGTCGGTGCGCACCGCGCCCTTGATCTTGTCTTTTTCCACCGCCACCAGGTCGATCGCGGGATTGGACAAGGCCTGCACCAGCTCTTCTTTTTCAGCCTGTTGCTGGCTTTCGCTGTGCAGGTATTTGTGGGCCAGTTTTTCAAAACCCTCGAAGCACAGGAACGCACCGCCCACCATCAGCAGCGGCGTCACGGCCCAGGGCGCAAAGGCGCTGATGGCCAGCGCCGCCGGCACCAGGATGGCCTTGTTGACCAGCGAGCCCTTGCACACCGCCCACACCACCGGCAGCTCGCGGTCGGCCTTCACGCCCGAGACCTGCTGCGCGTTCAGCGCCAGGTCGTCGCCCAGTACGCCGGCGGTTTTCTTGGCGGCCACCTTGGTGAGCACCGAGACGTCGTCGAGGATGGTGGCGATGTCGTCGAGCAGGGCGAGCAGGCTGGAGGCCATGGGTGGGCTTTCTGAAGTACGTGTTGGATTTTGTCGCGGCATTGTGTCGCAGCCGGGCATCGGCGGCGGCGGCGCAGGGCTATCGGCGGTGCGTGTCGGCTAACGCCGCGGGGCGGCGCCGCCGGCCAGCAAAGCGAGCAGCCGCTGCGCCAGCAGGTCGACCAGCGCCTGGCGTTGGCCGGTCTCGCCCCCCTGGCCGTCCCACCGAGGATGGCTGCGCGCGGGCTGCGCCAGCGTGACCAGTTGCCGCAAGCCCGCGTCGGACGCCGCCGCTTCATCCAGGCTTGCCATGTCGCGCGTGGCCACGTCGGTGGGCGCGCCCGCGCCGAGCTTGTGCACGGCCGCATGGCCGCGCTGCTCCAGCGCGCGCAGCACGCCGGCCAGGTGCGTGGCGGCCACCAGGAGCAGTTCGTTCTCGAGGCTCAGCTCCTGCACGCCACGCAGTTTGTTGACCAGCTTCTGGCCGAACTGGCGCCAGCCCTGCGTGACCATGCCGCCCACCGCGCCGCCCACCACCGCGCCCGCGCCCAGCGAAACACCGGCCACCGCGATGTCGGCGATCAGCCCGAGCGACGCGCCGATGGCCGCGCCCTGGCCGAGTCGCTTGCCGGCCAGCTTCAGCGTCTCGGGGTTGAACAGGTCGTCCTGCCAGCGGCCGTGGAGCCAGGGCATGGCGGCCACGTCGGCCTCGTCGGTGCGAAAGCCGTACACGCGCAGCAGCGCATCCATGCAGGCACGCACGCGGGCCAGGGCCAGGCCCTGGAAGTCCTGCACGAAGCGGGCGCGCTGGCCGGCGTCGGCAAAGGCCTCGGGCGTGATCGGTCGGCGCAGCGCGGCCAGCGTGACCAACAGGTCGGCGATGAGCCGGGCACCCGCGGCACGGCGTTCGCCGAACTCGCGCTGCAGGTGCGTCGCCACGCCGCGCAGGGCCTCGCGGTGGCGCGGCAGCAGCGTGCCGAGGTCGTGGTACAGCTGCTGCTCGGAGCCGACGAAGGGCGCCACCGCGTCGAAGCGCACCTGCGCGTGCAGGCCGCTGGCCGACAACACCGCCTGCCATTCGGCCTCGCGGCTGTTGGCGGCGCGCACGAAGTTCAGCACCGGCATCACCGGGCGCGCACAGGACGCGAGGATCTCGATCTCGCAGCGGAACTTGGGCAGCACCGGTTCTCGGCAGTCGATGACATACAGCGCGGCGTCCACCTCCAGCAGCTTGCGCAGCACCTTGGCCTCCTGCTCGAAGCTTTGCCGCGCTTCGGGGCCGGCCAGGAAGGCCTCTACACGCGCCAGGCGCGTCGCGTCCTTGCCCAGGGTCTGCAGGTAGTCGAGCAGCGCGGTTGAATCCTCGAGCCCCGGCGTGTCGTAGAACTGCACCGCCGGCGCGCCATCGATGCGCAGCGCGATGCGTTCCACATGCCGCGTGGTGCCCGGCCCGTCGGCCACTTCGCCGAAGCTGGCCTGCCGCGTGAGGGTGCGCAACAGCGAGGTCTTGCCGGCATTGGTGTGGCCCACCACGGCGATCTGCAAAGGCGTGGGGTCAACCATGGGTGACTCCTGCGAGCCAGGCTGCGGCGGTGTGGGGGTCGGTGGTCAGCGCCACGGTCGGCACGAAATCCGCTCCGTGCAGCC
>JAQGMQ010000516.1 GCA_028292305.1 Rhodoferax sp. | reverse complement strand
GCGGTGGTACGGGCCGCGTCCAGTCCACCCCACAGCCGTTCGGGCGGCGCCAGTCCCAGGTCGATGGCGCCGATGAGGCGCTGGTCGGACATCACCACCGCGCGGCGCACGCGGTTGTGAAGCTCGCGCACATTGCCCGGCCAGGTGTGGGACAGCAGCGCGGCCATGGCCTGCCGGCGAAAGCCGTCCACGCGCAAGCCCGATTCGTTGGCGCAGCCGCGCAGGAAATGCTCGGCCAGCATCGGTACGTCTTCCATGCGGCTGCGCAGCGGGGGCACCTCGATCGGCAGCACGTTGAGCCGGTAATACAGGTCTTCGCGGAACCGGCCCTTGGCCACGGCCTGGGCCAGGTCGACGTGCGAGGCCGCCACCACCCGCGCGTCCACGGTGAGGCTGCGCACCGCGCCCACGCGGTTGATGGTCTTCTCCTGCAGGAAGCGCAGCAGGTTGGTCTGCAGCTCCAAGGGCAGGTCGCCGATTTCGTCGAGGAAGATGGTGCCTGTGTCGGCCGTCTCGAGCAGGCCGCGGTGCTGCGCGGAGGCGCCGGTAAAGGCGCCGCGTTCATGGCCGAACAGCTCCGAGTGGATCAGCAGCGGTGAAATGGCGCCGCAGTTGACCGCCACGAACGGCCCCGCCTTGCGCCGCGAACTGCGGTGGATCGCCTGCGCGGCCAGCTCCTTGCCGCTGCCGCTTTCGCCGCCGATCAGCACCGGCGCGCCATTGGTGGCGACCTTCCTGATCTGTTCGCGCAGCCGGGCCATGGCCGGTCCCTGCCCGACCATGCCTTCGGCCTCGCCGGTGACCGTGCGCTCCACATGCCGCCGACGCAGCAGCGCGAGCTGGTAGGCCTGCTGCAGCATCGTGTCGAGCAGAGCGGTCTCGGCCGGGGCCGTGGCGTAGCTGAAGCAGAAACTCAGCACCAGATCACGAAATGCCGGCGACTCGAGCACCTGGCGTTCACACAGGGCGATCCATTCGGCGCCGTGCGACGCGCGGATGCAGGCCTCGAGCTCGGCCTCGGGCACCACGCGGCGGCCGTCGACGACCACCAGCGCCACCGCGAATGCCAGGTGAGCCTGCATGCGGTTGGCCTCGGCGATCTCGGTGGCCTCCATCACCTCCCAGCCGACGGCGGCGAGTTCCCTCGCAACGGTGCCGGTGCTTCGGCCGAGATCCACACACAACAGGCTGCGTGACGACATGCCGAACTCAGAACGTGATGGGCAGCCGAACCATCAGCGTGAGGTTCGGCGTGTCGGGCGTGAGCCCCGAGGAGGCGGAAACATTCAGGGTGGTGGAGGCGCTGACGCGGTACGAATAACCCAGCAGCAGCGACGCCAATTGCGTGCGCACCGAGCCGGGCCAGGGCATGCCGTCGCGCTTGGTCTTGCCGATGGAATTCAGGTCGAAGCCGACGCTGAAGGTCGACTTGTCGTTGAGCGCCAGGCCCATGCCGAAATTGACCCCGATGACGTCGCCCGGCTTGACCGAGCCGATCAACTCGCGTTCGCCGTCGCGCACCAGCCGGGTCAGGTTGTCGCGCTTGAAGTTGTGGGTGTAGCTGAGCCCGCCGAAGAACACCGCCGGATCGGACGGGAACAGCCAGGTCACGCCGGTCTGCAGGGAATTGAAGCCCGAGCCGGTGGGCAGGTCCAGCGGCAGGCCGGTGCCGGTGGTGTTGCCCACGCAACGCGTCTGGCAGTCGGTCACCACATCGAACGGGCTCTTGCCGGTGCGGGTCTTGAAGCGCAGCGAGCCGATGTAGAAGGCGCTGTTGGCATCGGGCTGGTTCAACTGGTAACGCGCCGCCAGCTCCACGTCGCCGATGGCCTGACCCTTGGTGTTGAAGACGCTGTCGGAGGCCGAGCCGGTGAAGATCTCGCGGCTCACCGTGTCGTCGGAACGGTAGACGTAGGGCAGCTTCAACTCGGCTTCGAGCCGGTTGGTCAGGCCCCAGCGCCCGGTCACCGCGCCGGTGAACACGGTGCGCTTGACTTCACGCACATCGATGAGCCCGATCAGCAGTGCCGGGATCACGGTGTAGCCGACCAGCGCCACGCGGTTGCTCGACGAGTAGCCGTACTGGAATGAGGGCTCGAAGACGAACTTGCCACGCGGCGTCAGCACGCCGGGCTGGTCGAACAGCTGAGCCACGTTCGCCGCCGGTACCTCGGGCACCGACGGCGCCACGCCCACCCGCACGGCCTGCGTGCCGTCGGACGGCGAGCGTCCCATCTGCGAGGCTTCAGGCGCCGGCCCCTGCGGCGTGTTGACGGCGGCCGCTGCAGCCGTGGCCTGGCCGGGCGTGGCCGGGCCGTCGCGCAGGGCCTGTTGGGCGGCGCGCTCGCGGGCGGCCTCCAACCGCGCCGCCTGGTCGACGCGCTGGCGCAGCGCGTCGATCTGCCGGCCCTGCTCGGCCACCAGGCGCTGCAGGGCTTCGATGCGGTCATCGGGTGAAGACATCGGCGGAGGCGATGGTGAAGAGGGTGGCAACGGCAATGTGGCAGGCGATGGCGAACTCGACAGTGCGGGCGACGTCGGCGGACTGGGTGTCTGCGCTTGCGCGAGCCCGCACGCCACCGATGAGCAGACGCCACAAAGGAGGGTCCGCCTGAAACGCCAAGCATTCATTTTTTCGTCTCCTCACCTTGTTTTTCTTGACCAGCGCACGCTGCCATGGAAACAAAAAATAACGCAACTGGCAACGTTCAATTTGAAACCAGACGTAGCCACTGTAGACAGTCCGCCGTGTCACAGAATTGAGGCAGAAGGCGAGCCGCCGGCAGCGCCTTCCTGTAGGGACTACGCGGCGCGTCTGCCGGTGGATTCAATGGATGGGCAGAAGATTCTTGTGTAGACAGTCGATTTGTCATCAACTGATGAGTCACGTCCGCGTGACGCTGCGGCCGCGTTCGGCGCATCGCATTCCCTGGTCCACAACGCCTGTCCATGGCGCTGCGCAACGCTTCGACGCTTGCAAATTCGATAGTCACAAGGGCGTGACATGAGCCCCCTTGCCGCAACGGTTGTCGAGCTGCATTTCCTACCTCATCAAAGGTAGGAAACTAGTGGAAACGATAGGTTTCAAGCTTTGTTTCAGAGGGAAACGTGCCGACACAGGCGGGCATGCATGTTGCTGACAGGGCCAGGGTTACGACCTCGTAACTTGGTTCAACTCGGCATTTCATTCACCTCTGGAGGACTTATGAAGAAAACCATCCTGGCGTCGGCGCTCATTGCCGCCTTCGCCTGCGGCGACGTGGCCATGGCCGCAAGCGACACGCAGAATCCGGCACAGACCACCTACACCGGCGACAACACCAGCAGCACGGCCAACGCCACCACCAACGAGGCGAACAACAACCCCAACAACTCCAACAACAACACGCCCACCGCGACGGATTCGTACAACGACAGCAGCACCAACTTCGGCCAGTCGGGCAATGCCTCGGCGCGCGCTGCCCGCTCGGTGTCGCTCAACAACGGCTCCAGCGGCAGCTTCGACAACGCCTTCAACGTCTCGACGGCCACCGCCACCAGCAAGCTCAGCGGCTCGGTGACCGGCAACACCATCTCCTACATCGGCAACCAGGCCTACAACGAAGGCAATGCCAATGGCGGCCTGGCCAATGGCGGCTACGGCGGCACGGGCCGCGGTGCCTTGGCCGTGGGGGTGGGCATTGGCGGCCGCGGCGCCAGAGGCGCAAGCGGCACCGGTGGCGATGGCGCCGGCGCCACCTCCGGCACGGCCAGCACCAGCGCCAGCAATGGCTCGGCCGACGCGGGCTCGGGCGGCTACGGCTCGGGTGGCCGCGCCAATGGCGGCACCGAAAGCGGCCGTGCGGGCGCCAACGGGGCGTCGGGCGGCAGCGGCGGAAGCGGCGGTTATGCCGGCTCCGCAGGCTCCGGCGGCTCCGGTGGATCGGGCGGTTATGGCGGCGGCGGCGGCAGTGGCGGCAGCGGCGGCGCAAGCGGGCTGGCC
>JAQGMQ010000439.1 GCA_028292305.1 Rhodoferax sp. | reverse complement strand
TCGGTGTCAACAAGGCCACGCGCAAGCTGTTTCCGGTGGCCAACACGCCGCAGGCCATCCTCGACCTGGGCCTGGAAGGGCTAGAGGGCTACATCAAGACCATCGGCCTGTACCACAGCAAGGCCAGGCACCTGTTGCAGGCCTGCCGCATCCTGGTCGACCAGCACGGCAGCGTGGTGCCGCGCAGCCGCGAGGCGCTCGAAGCCCTGCCCGGCGTGGGCCGCAAGACCGCCAACGTGGTGCTGAACGTCGCCTTCGGCGAGCCGACCATGGCGGTGGACACGCACATCTTTCGGGTCGGCAACCGCACCGGACTGGCACCGGGCAAGACGCCGCTGGCGGTCGAAATGCAGCTGATGAAGCGTGTGCCCAAGGCGTACCTGGTGGACGCGCACCATTGGCTGATCTTGCATGGGCGCTACGTGTGCCAGGCACGGCTTCCGCGCTGCTGGGAATGCGCGGTGGCGCGCTATTGCGACTACAAGCCGAAGACGCCGGCACCGGACAGCCGCGAACCGGTGCGCAGGCGCAAAGACTAAATCACCGGCGCCCAGGACCGGCGTTCGTCCAGCCAGTGTTCCAGGCCCTCGGCCGACATCGGCCGCGCGAACAGATAGCCCTGCACCACGGCGCAGCCGCGTTCGCGCAGGAAGTCGAACTGCGCCTGCGTCTCCACCCCCTCGGCCACCACCTTCAGGCCAAGCCCGTCGCCGATGCGCATCACCGAGTGAATCAGCGAACGGGCCGCGGCGCTGTTGCTCACGTCCTGCACAAAACTCTTGTCGAGCTTGAGTTCCTTCATCGGCAGGCGGTGCAGATAACTCAGGCTCGAATAACCGGTGCCGAAGTCGTCCAGCGACAGATGCACACCCAGCGCGTGCACCGCGTTGATGGTGGTCTGCACGCCTTCGCCGCTGTCGAGCATGGCGCGTTCCGTCATCTCCAGCGTCAGGTCTTCCGCGTTGAGCCCGTGGCTGCGCAACCCCGCCGCGACGCGCACGGCCAGGCCCACGTCCTGGAAATTTTGCGCCGACAGGTTGACGGCGACACGTGGCACGTCGATGCCGCGGCGGCGCCAGTCGGCCAACTGGCGGCAGCTTTCGGCCAGCGCCCAGTCGCCCAGCGCACCGATCAGGCCGCATTCCTCGGCCAGCGGAATGAAACGCTCGGGTGACACCTGGCCAAAATGCGGATGCTGCCAGCGCGCCAAGGCCTCCACGCCATACAAACTGTTGCCGGGCGCGCAATGCAGCTGCGGCTGGTAGTGCAGGCTCAGTTGCCCGTCGATGAGCGCATGGCGCAGCGCGGTTTCCAGCGCCACCCGCTCCTGCGCCACGCGGTTCATCTCGTCGTTGAAGAAGCGCGAGCAGTTGCGTCCATCGGCCTTGGCCTGGGCCATGGCCAGGTCGGCATGGCGCAGCAAAGTGTCGACGTCGCCGCCGTCCACCGGGAACATGGCCACGCCGATGCTGGCACCGGGGTTGACCACGCCGCCTTCCAGGCCGAGGGGCACCGCAATGGCGTTCAACAGCCGCTCGGCGGCCACGGCGGCATGTTCCACCGAACAAGACGGCAGGATGGCCACGAACTCGTCGCCGGCGAGCCGGCCCACCAGGTCGATGCCGCGTACACCCCGTTTGAGCCGGTTGCCGACCTCGCGCAGCAGCGCGTCGCCGGCGGCATGGCCCTGGGTGTCGTTGACCAGCTTGAAGCGGTCGAGGTCGATCACCAGCACGGCCAGGGTCGACACGGCGAGAGCCACTTCGTCCAGCTCGCGCTCGGCCTGCGAATACAACATGCGCCGGTTGGGCATGCCGGTCAGCGCGTCGTAGAACGCCAGCTGGTGGATGTGTGCCCGCGTGTTTTCGCGCTCCAGCGCCAGCGCGCACATCGGCGTGCAGACTTCGGCCAGGCGGCGCTGAAATGCATCAGGATGGTGCGGCGCACGAAAATAGAACACGAAGGCCGCCAGCACCTTGCCGTCCTTGGCGTGGATCGGGTGGATCCAGCATGCGGCCAGGCCGAACGGCTCCATCACGGCGCGGTACGGCGCGGCCAACGGGTCGCGCGCGGCGTCGCCGATCACGCGTTCCTCGAACCACTGCGCCGGCGTCTCGCCGTCGAAATCGAGCGCTTCCACCAGCCGGCTATAGGCCACCGGCAGACTGGGCGCGGCCAATGACAAAAGACGCTCGCCGCCGGGCGCAACACTGAGCACGGTAGCTGAAAGATCGGGCGCGATGCGTTCGATCTCGGTGCACACCAGCGCCATGACTTCAGCCAGCGATTCCTCGTGCAGCATGGCGTCGAGCACCTTGTACTGCAGGACCTCGTGCAGCTTGGCCAGCGTCACATCCGACAGCACATACACCACGTGCTGCAGCCGGCCCGCGGTGTCGAACACCGGGTTGACGATGCCCGAAATCCACAGTGGGCGACCGGCGCGCGTATACGACAGCACCTCCTTGTGCTGGCCGCCGGGTTGCAGCACGCGGTGGTGGATCTCGTGGATCAGCTGCGGGTCGGTGTCGGGGCCCGACAGCACGTCGATCAGCCGCTGACCGATGACTTCGTGGTCCTCGTAGCCCATCATGCGGGTGAAGCCCGCGTTGGCGTACTGGATGCGCTGGTCGGGGCCGGCGAGCAGCATGGCGCTGTCGCTCTCCACCGCGAACAGCGACAGCAGTTGCGGTGTGATCGGATACGCCGGCACCGCGGCGGAGATTTCGTGGAGAAGGGTCTCGTCGTCGGCCGTGTGTTCTTCAGGGTGGGTTAGGGTCATCGTGCCCAAAAGAAGGTCGCCATGTTGGCCGGCAGTTTAGCAGCGGCAGCGGCTTGAAAAAACCGCTGTTGCCCCGGCGTTACATCGCCTACGTTTGCGAAGACGTGCTTTCTTTTTGCGACACGCCGGCCGAGGTGAAACTGGCCATCTCTGCCAGCACCACGCACGCCGACGTCAACAGCGGCCAGGCCAGCGCCGCACCCGAGCCTTCGCCGAGGCGCAGGCCCATATCCAGCAACGGTGCCGCGCCCAAATGCTGGAGCAGCTTGGCGTGTCCCGCCTCACCCGAACGGTGCGCGAACACGCAGCGCTGCAGCACCGCCGGCTGCAGCGCCTGCGCCACCAGCACCACCGCGGTGGTGATGAAGCCGTCGACCACGATCACGCGGTTCTCCAGCGCGGCCTGCCACACGGCGCCAAGCATGGTCGCCATCTCGAAGCCACCAAACGCCGCCAGCGCCGCCAACGGCTCGGTCGCGCCGGTGTGGCGCTCCAATACCGCGCGCAAGATGCCCGCCTTGCGGGCCACGGCGGCCGGGTCGAGCCCGGTGCCCGAGCCGGTGCATTCGGCGATGTCGAGCCCGGTCAGGCGCGCCTGCAGCAGCGACGCGGCCGAGGTGTTGCCGATGCCCATTTCGCCGAGCAGCAAGGCGTTGCCGGGCAGGTCGCGCAGCAGCGCCCGGCCATTGGCGATGGCCTCTCGGCATTGGTCGATGGTCATGGCCGGCTGCTCAAGTGCATCGGCCGTGCCCCCGGCGATCTTGCGCACGACGAGGCCGTCGCGCACCGCTGGGCCGCCCGCGGGCACGAAGTCATGGCGCACTCCGCAGTCGACCACGGTGAGCCTGATGCCATGCTGGCGCGCCAGCACGCTCACACACGCGCCGCCGGCCAGGAAGTTCTCGACCATCTGCCAGGTGACGTCGCTCGGATAAGCCGACACGCCCCGTGCGGCCAGGCCATGGTCACCAGCGAACACCACCAGTTGCGGCTCGCGCAAGGCGGGAGCTTCGGTACCGAGCACCACGCCGATGCGCAGCGCCAAGGCTTCCAGCGCGCCCAGCGAGCCGAGCGGCTTGGTCTTTTCATCGAGCTTGCGCTGCAGGCCGGTAACCAGATGTGCGTTGGAGAGATCGGGCAACACGGGGAGCAGGTCATCGGGCTGGTCGGCGGGTGTCGCGGCGGCGAAGTTGGGCATGGGCTTGGGCATGAATACTGCTATGACTTACGGGTATGACTACAGGCCTCGGATTATGAACGGGTCGGTCGTGTGCCAGGCACTCTCGCGGCACCGACCAGCCCTGTCGCCTAGGGCAAACACCTCCAGGGAGTCGCTCGCTGAAACACTAGAATCTGGCCACCTCAACTCCTCGTATACAAACTGGCGAGGCTGCTGTATGCAGACATCGCATCAAGGACAACCATGAAAAAACTGATTTTGACGCTGGCCCTCACGGCACTGAGCGCCACCGCTTTCGCCCAGGGCAAGGAACTGAAGGTCGCGATCGACCCGACCTACGAACCCTTCACCTTCAAGACCGCCGACGGCAAGCCCACCGGCTTCGACGTCGACATCGCCAACGCGCTGTGCGAGCAGATCAAGCGCAAGTGCGTGTTCGTCGAACAGGTCTGGGACAGCATGATCCCCGGCCTGCAGGCCAAGAAATACGACGCGATCATCAGCTCGATGTCCATCACCGAAGACCGACTGAAGGTGGTCGACTTCACCGACAAGTACTACAACACGCCAAGCAAGATCGTCGTCAAGAACGACATCAAGTTCACCGACGTGGCCTCGCTCAAGGGCAAGAAACTCGGCGTGCTGAAAGGCAGCACGCAAGAGAAATACGCCAACGGCGAGCTGAAGAAAGTCGGCGTGGTGATCACGCCCTATGAAGCGCAGGACCAGGTCTACCTGGACATCAAGGCTGGCCGCCTGGACGGCACCGTGGCCGACATCATCGAAGTCACCGGCGGCTTCCTGAGCAAGCCCGAAGGCAAGGACTACGGCGCCGTCGGCCCAGAGCTGTTCATCCCCAAGTACTTCGGCGGCGGCGCCGGCGTGGCGGTGCGCAAGGGCGACAAGGCTTTGAA
>JAQGMQ010000437.1 GCA_028292305.1 Rhodoferax sp. | reverse complement strand
GCCCGCAGCGCAGCGCAGGGTCCCGGACTGCGGGTCGCCTTTTCTTCCGTTAGCTTCTTTTGGCGAAGCAAAAGAAGGTGACTCGCCGCCGGGCGACTCCCGGCCAGCGGCGTCAACAGACGTTGACAAACCAACCAGCCATGACAACCCGAACCAGACCTTTCGACAGGCGCACGACAAACGGGAAGAGAAGCGCCGCCCAGATCGGCCAAGCGGCACCCACCCACCCCCCAGTCACTCCTGACTGGCCTTATAAGTAGCCGTCAACAGCTTATCCGTATAAGCAATCGCCAGCGCACTCGCCAGAAATACGACATGAATAATGGTCTGCCACATCAGTACCTTCACGTCGTAGTTCGCCGCGTTGATGAAAGTCTTCAACAGGTGAATCGACGAGATGCCGATGATGGCCATGGCCAGCTTCACCTTCAGCACCGAGGCGTTCACATGGCTCAGCCATTCGGGCTGGTCGGGGTGGCCTTCCAGGTTCATGCGGCTCACGAAGGTTTCGTAGCCGCCGACGATCACCATGATCAACAGGTTGGAGATCATCACCACGTCGATCAGCGCCAGCACCACCAGCATGATGATGGTCTCGTTCAACGCCGGCGTCACGCCACCGGTGTTGTAGCCGATGCTCGAGATCAGGGCCTGCAGCGCGGTCTGGTTGCCGAACGCGGCTTCCACCAGATGCAGCAGTTCGACGAGAAAATGCACCACGTAGACCGCCTGCGCCGCAATCAGGCCGAGGTACAGCGGCAACTGCAGCCAGCGGCTGGCGAAGATGAAGCCGGCCAGTGGGCCGAGGCCCGTGTTGGGCGAAAGTGGAGTCAGTGGGGGTTTGGACATCGGGGAGGCGGAATGATTTTCGAACGTGCAGAATTGTAGGGGTGGGTCACTACGGCGAGACGCTGTAAGCTGGGCATCAGTCAGTAGCCTGTAAGAGGCAGCCCCGACATTACGGCGCAGTTCGGATTAACCCTACAAAACCAGGAGACATCACAGATGAGCAGCCCCGCCACTCCGGCAACCGCCGCCCCCGCTTCGTCCAGCGGCAACATCGAGTCGGTCCTCGTCGAGAACCGCGTGTTCCCGCCGGCCGACGCCGTGGTCAAGGCCGCCCGCATCTCGGGCATGGCCGCCTACGACGCGCTGTGCGCCGAGGCCGAGCACGACTTCAATGGCTTCTGGGCCCGCCTGGCCCGCGAAAACCTGCAGTGGAACAAGCCTTTCACCCAGGTGCTCGACGAGTCGAACGCGCCGTTCTACCAGTGGTTCGCCGATGGCGAGCTGAACGCATCGGCCAACTGCCTCGACAAACACATGGGCACGCCGGTCGAGAACAAGACTGCCGTGATCTTCGAGGCCGACGACGGTACCGTCACCAAGACCAGCTACAGGGAATTGCTGGCCAAGGTGAGCCAGTTCGCCAATGCGCTCAAGGCCGAGGGCATCCAGAAGGGTGACCGCATCCTCATCTACATGCCGATGACGCTGGAAGGCGTGATCGCCATGCAGGCCTGCGCCCGCATCGGTGCAACGCACAGCGTGGTCTTCGGCGGATTTTCGGCCAAGGCGCTGAACGAACGCATCATCGACGCCGGCGCCGTGGCCGTGATCACCTCCAACTTCCAGATGCGCGGCGGCAAGGAGCTGCCGCTGAAGGCCATCGTCGACGAAGGCATCGCCATGGGCGGCTGCGAATGCATCAAGACGGTGTTCGTCTACCAGCGCACGCCGACAGCCTGCAACATGGTGGCCGGCCGCGACAAGACGTTTGCCGAGGCCATCAAAGGGCAGAGCAGCGACTGCGCGCCCGAGGCCGTGGGCGCCGAACATCCGCTGTTCATCCTGTACACGTCTGGATCGACCGGCAAGCCCAAGGGCGTGCAGCACAGCACCGGCGGTTACCTGCTGTGGGCCAAGCTCACGATGGACTGGACCTTCGACCTGCGGCCCGACGACATCTTCTGGTGCACGGCCGACATCGGCTGGATCACCGGCCACACCTATGTGGCCTATGGCCCGCTGGCGGCCGGCGCCACGCAGATCATCTTCGAAGGCATTCCCACCTTCCCGAACGCGGGCCGCTTCTGGCAGATGATCGAGAAGCACAAGTGCTCTATCTTCTACACCGCGCCCACCGCCATCCGCTCGCTGATCAAGGCGGCCGAGGGTGATGCCGCCGTGCACCCCGACCGTTCCAATCTGGACAGCCTGCGCATCCTCGGCTCGGTGGGCGAACCCATCAACCCCGAAGCCTGGATGTGGTACCACAAGAACGTGGGCCACGCGCGCTGCCCGATCGTCGACACCTTCTGGCAGACCGAGACCGGCGGCCACATGATCACGCCGCTGCCGGGTGCCACGCCGCTGGTGCCGGGCAGCTGCACACTGCCGCTGCCGGGCATCATGGCCGCCATCGTCGACGAGGTGGGCAACGACCTGCCCAACGGCGCGGGTGGCATGCTGGTGGTGAAGCGGCCGTGGCCGTCGATGATCCGCACCATCTGGAACGACCCGGAGCGCTTCAAGAAAAGCTATTTCCCCGAAGAAATGGGCGGCACGATCTACTTGGCCGGCGACGGCGCGGTGCGCAGCGCCGACCGCGGCTACTTCCGCATCACCGGCCGCATCGACGACGTGCTCAACGTGTCGGGCCACCGCCTCGGCACCATGGAAATCGAATCGGCGCTGGTCTC
>JAQGMQ010000433.1 GCA_028292305.1 Rhodoferax sp. | reverse complement strand
TCGGTGTCATGGCCGCGCAGCTGCAGGCGCGTGGCCTGGTGCGGGTGATGGGCATCAGCGTGGTCTCTGGCAACCAGTGGCTCAAGCAAGGCGTGGCCGATGCACTCAAGTCGGTCGAGCGCCTCGGCGTGGGTGACCGCATCGGCGTCTACGTCGGCGCCAATTACGCCTTCAACCATGACTATCCGACCATCCAGGCCGAACTCGCCGCGGGCGCGGGCGGTGACGGCTACCTCGGCGCGTGGAGCGGCGCGGAGCCCAAGAGCGACGCCGACCTGAAGGCCTCGCCCGACGGCTTTGCGACGCACACCAGCGTGCAGGCCAAGAGCGCGGTCGACTTCATCGTCGACACGGTGAAGGCCAATCCGCACGAGATCACCATCCTGGCCATCGGCCCGCTGACCAACATCGCGCTCGCCGCGAGCCGCAACCCCGAGATCGTGCCGTTGATCAAGCAGATCATCTACATGGGCGGCGCGGTCGACGTGGCGGGCAACACCACCAAGACGGCCGAGTTCAACTGGTGGTTCGACCCCGAGGCAGCGCAGCAGGTGGTGCGCCTGCCCATTCCGCAAGTGGTCGTGCCGCTGGACGTGACCGACACCGTGTTGCTGACCAAATCGATCTACGACCGCATCGCGCACCCGGCCAACCCCACCGCGGTCACCAAGGTGTTCCAGCAGCTGAACGGTTATGGCTTCGACGGCAAGAACGGCTTCGAGACCAACCCGAGCTACACGCAGAATATCTGGGACACCCTGACGCTGGCCTATCTGCTCGACCCGGCCTATGCCACGCAGACCGAGCAGCGGTATGTCGACGTGCTGGCCAAGCCGGGCGCGGCCGACAACGGGCGCGCGATCGGTTACGCCGCACAACCGGCCGGCCCCGCCCTGCAGAAGATGACCGTCGTGAAGAAGTTCGACAACGCGCGTTTCTTCGATCTCTACGTGGACCTGCTCACCCGCCCCGTGCCGGTCACGCTGCCTGCGAACTGACTTCGTCCTGCCGACCGAACCTCAGCCCGCCTCACACACCCGCAGCACTTCGGCACCATAGGCCTCCAGCTTCTTGGTGCCGATGCCGCTGATGCCCTGCAGGTCGTCGAGCGACTGCGGCGCGCGGCCGGCGATGGCCGCCAGCGTTGCGTCGTGGAAGATCACATAGGCCGGCAGGTTGTGCTCTTTGGCCACCTCGGCGCGCCAGGCCTTGAGGTTGGCAAAACGGATTTGCGCCTGATCGTCCAGACCCACGGCGGCAGGTGCCGGTGCCGACTTGTCGCGGCGCGCCTTCTTGTCCTTCGGCGCGGAAATGGTCTCGCGCAACTGCACCTTGGTCTCGCCCTTCAGCACCGCGCGTGAGGCGTCGGTCAGCTGCAAGGTGTTGAAGGCCTGCGTGTCCACCGCCACCGCGCCGATGGCGATCAACTGGCGCAACACGCCACGCAGTTGCGCCTCGCTGAACTCCGCGCCGATGCCGAAGGTGCTCACCCGCTCGTGGCCGAACTGCTTCACCTTGTCGGTCGACTTGCCGCGCAGGATGTCCATGATGTGGCCCGTGCCGAAGCTGATGCCGCTGGCCTGCTGCACGCGGTAGATGGTGCTCAGCAGCTTGCGCGCCGCGTCCGTCCCATCCCAAACATCGGGCGGTTGCAGGCAGTTGTCGCAGTTGCCGCAGGGCAGCGACTTCTCGCCGAAGTAGGTCAGCAGCCGCACGCGCCGGCAATCATGGGCTTCGGCCAGCGTCAGCAAGGCGTCGAGCTTGCCGCGCATCACCTGCTTGAATTCCTCGCCGGCCGGGCTCTCGTCGATCATGCGGCGCTGGTTCACCACGTCCTGCAGGCCGTAGGTCATCCACGCGGCCGCCGGCATGCCGTCGCGGCCCGCGCGGCCGGTTTCCTGGTAGTAGCCTTCGATGTTCTTCGGCATGTCGACATGCGCCACGAAGCGCACGTCGGGCTTGTCGATGCCCATGCCGAAGGCGATGGTGGCCACCATCACGATGCCTTCCTGCCGCAGGAACCGGTCCTGGTGGTCCTGCCGCACGCGGCTGTCCAGTCCCGCGTGGTAGGGCAGGGCGTTGATCCCGTTGTCAACCAGGATCTGGGCAATCTCTTCGACCCGCTTGCGCGACTGGCAATACACCACGCCTGCGTCCTGGAAGTCGGCGCCGCTGTGTTCGCGCTGGATGAAACGCAGCAGCTGCGTGGTCGCGTCCTTCTTCTCGACGATGGTGTAGCGGATGTTCGGCCGGTCGAAGCTGCTCACGAAGTGCTGCGCGTCTTCCAGCTGCAACCGCTCCACGATGTCGGCCCGCGTCAGCGCATCGGCTGTGGCGGTGAGCGCGATGCGCGGCACGCCGGCGAAGCGTTCGTGCAGCACCGTCAAGGCCCGGTATTCGGGCCGGAAGTCGTGGCCCCACTGGCTCACGCAATGCGCCTCGTCGATGGCGAACATGCTCAGCTGCCCGCGTGCATGCAGGGCGTCGAGCTGCTGCAGGAAACGTGGCGTGGTCAGCCGTTCGGGCGCGGCGTAAAGCAGCGTGATGTCGCCGCGTTGCAGGCGCCGTTCCACGTCGTTGGCTTCGTCGAAGCTCAAGGTCGAATTCAGGAACGCCGCCACCACGCCGGCCTCGTGCAGTGCCCCCACCTGGTCGTGCATCAGCGCGATCAGCGGCGACACCACGATGGCCACGCCCTGCCCGGCGTTCTGCCGCGCGATCGCCGGGATCTGGTAACACAGCGACTTGCCGCCGCCGGTGGGCATCAGCACCAGCGCGTCGCCGCCGCCCACCACATGTTCGACGATGGCTTGCTGGGGGCCGCGGAATTGTTCGTAGCCGAAGGTCTCGCGCAGGATGTCGGTCAGGTTGGGAGTCATGGCGCGGGAAGGAAATTGGGCGGAAGGCGCAGCCTGGCTCAAGGCCTGCGCGTCGATGAATGAAAAACGTTGTCGCCCTGTCGGTGGTGGACGCGAAACCGCTATTGTCCAAGGAAAAGGGCCGCTCACCCGGAGCCGTTGCAAAGCCCGCTCGCCCCGGTCGGCCCCGGGTGCGGTGCGGTGCCCGGCTGCCCTTGACGGGCCAGGGGGCAGGAGTCGTTTTCTATAATCTGCGGATGAAGCCCCTTATCTACACCCGCGGCCAGGCCCTGCCTGGCATCCTGGCGCAACGCATCGCCATCCTCGACGGCGCGATGGGCACCATGATCCAGCGTTTCAAGCTGAACGAAGCCCAGTACCGCGGCGAGCGTTTCAAGGACTTTCACAAGGATGTGAAGGGCAACAA
>JAQGMQ010000186.1 GCA_028292305.1 Rhodoferax sp. | reverse complement strand
TGCTCCAGGTGCTGGAGCAGCTGCTCTCGCCGCTGCGGCGCGTGGGCGTGCGGGTGGACCGGCTCAGTCTAAAATTGGCGCTGATGATGCGTTTCACCGAGCACTTCTTTGTGCAGTGGAAACGACTCGACGACGCGCACCGCGTGCGCACCGGCCGGCCCGGCGGCTTTCGGCTGCTGGCGCCGCTGACCATCCAGATGCTGGTGTCGGCCAGCCGCGTGGCCGATGCACTGCAACTGCGTCTGCACGAATGAGCGCCGCAGGCCGTGCACCCGGTCTTGATCGACAACCCTTATCCCTGAAGCCATGAACTCATCCTCACGCGCCCTGGCCCTGGTGCCGCTCTTCGCCGCACTGCTGGCCGTGTTCGGCCTGATCCCCAAGATCGACCTGCCGCTCGGCGTGCCGATAACGCTGCAGACCCTGGGCGTGATGCTGGCCGGCTGCCTGCTCGGGCCGCGCCGCGGGCTGCAGGCCATGCTGCTGTTCCTGGGCGCGGTTGCGCTCGGCCTGCCGTTGTTGTCGGGTGGCCGCGGCGGGATGGGCGTGTTCTTCGCGCCGTCCAGCGGCTACCTGATCGGCTGGCCTTTCGGTGCCCTGGTCACCGGCGCCGCGATGGCCTGGTTGCCGACCGGCAGCCCGCGCAGCGCGGCAGCCAGTGCCTTCGTCGCGGCCATGCTCGGCGGCCTGCTCACGGTGCACGTTTTCGGCGTGGTCGGCCTGGTCACCCTGGCCCGGCTGAGCTGGGAGCAGGCCGTCCTGGGCACGTTGCTGTTCGTGCCCGGCGACCTCGTCAAATGCCTCATGTGCGCGTTGGTGGTCCACACCGTGGCGCGGGGATTGCCGGACTGGCGTTTCGGCGGCCGCAGCGCGCGATGACCCCTGGCGCCATGGGGGCCGGCATCCATGCGCCGCTGCAACACTGGGCCACCACCCGCGGTGAGGCGGTGGCCCTCGATGACGGCCACACCCGGCTCAGTTTTGCCGCGTTGCACGACGCCGTCGCCCAGGCCGCCGAACGCCTGACGCGGGAGCGCGCGCCGGCCAGTGTGCTGGTGGACGACCAGGCGCCGGTCACGCGCCAGGTCATCGCGTTTCTGGGCATCGTCGCCAGCGGGCGCTGCGCCGCGCTCGGCGACCCCGACTGGGCGCCGGCAACGCGCGACAAGGTGCGGTCCTGGCTGCCATCGCAGCCGGCCACCATGCCACCGCCCGGGCCGGACACACCGTTCTACATCGGCTTCACCTCGGGCAGCTCCGGCACACCCAAGGGATTCCGGCGCCACCACCGCTCATGGACCGAAAGCTTCCAGGTCTGCCTGGACACTTTCGGCGCCGACGCGGCGGCCTGCATCCTGGCGCCGGGGCGCATCTCGCATTCGCTGTTTCTGTTCGGCGTGTTGCTGGGCCTGTGGAGCGGCGCCGGCGTGGTGCTGCAGCAGCGCTTTTCAGCCGCCGCCGCGCTCGACACGCTGGGCCAGGGCCGTACGCCTTGCCTGGTCACCGTGCCCAGCCAGTTGTTGATGATGATGGAGCTGGCGGCGCGGCGCGGCCTGCCGCCGGTGCAGGGCGTGCGGCTGATTTTGATCAGCGGGGCGCCGTGGATGCGCGAACGCACCGCGGCGCTGCGGGCGCTGTTCCCCGCCGCGCGGGTGGTCGAGTTCTATGGTGCTTCCGAAACCAGCTTCATCAGCTGGATGGATGCCGACGCCGCGGTCCCCGCCCAGGTGGTGGGCCGGCCTTTCGCCAATGTGGAGATCCGAATCAGGCCGCAGCAAGGCAAGGCCGATGGCGGCGGCCCGGGTCTGATCTTCGTCCGCAGCCCGATGCTGTTCATGGACTATGTGGGCGGCCACGCCGATGCGACGGCTGCGCTGCACGACGGCGACTGGCTGTCGGTGCGCGACATGGGGCACCTGGACGCTGCGGGGCGGCTGTGCCTGCAGGGCCGGCAGAACCGCATGCTGGTGACCCAGGGCAAGAACCTGTTCCCCGAAGAATCAGAGGGGGTGCTGGCCAGTTGCCCCGGGGTGGCCGGCATCTCGGTGCAAGGCCTGTCGCACCCGGTGCGCGGCCAGGAGATCGTCGGCATCGTCGGCCTGCCCGCCGCCACTGCGGTCCCATGCCCCGGTGCCCTGCAACTGGCCAACTGGGGCCGCGCGCGGCTGGAAAGCTACAAGATCCCGAAGCGCTATTTCGTCTGCGACAGCTGGCCCCTGACGGCCAGCGGCAAGACCGACCACACCCGGCTGGCGGCACTGCTGCGCACCCACCTGGCCGGCACCGAAGACGGGGCGGCGGCGTGCCTTCGACCACTGCACTGATCGCCGGCTGGGCGCGCAGCCCGGTCGCCCCGTACGGCGGCGCGCTGAGCCGGCTGCAGCCGCATGAGATCGCCGCACCGGTGCTGCAAGCCCTGCTGGCCCGCGCCGGTGTGCCCGCCAGTGCCGTCGACGCCGTGGTGGTGGGCAACGCCTTGGGCGCCGGGGGCAACCCGGCCCGCATGCTGGCGCTGGCGGCAGGCCTGCCCGAGGCCTGCGCCGCGTTTTCGGTGGACACCCAATGCTGCGCGGGTCTGGATGCGGTGGCCATGGCGGTCGGCCTGCTGGCCTCGGGCCAGGCCTCGGTGGTGGTGGCCGGCGGCGTGGAGGCCTGGAGCCGCGCGCCGATCCGCATGCATCGCCCCCGGCACACCAGCGAGCCGGCCGTCGCCTACGAGCGACCCGCGTTCGCGCCCGACCCCGACCGCGATCCCGACCTGCTGGTGGCGGCCGCGCACTACGCGCTGGCCCACGGCTGGACGCGCCAGCAGCAGGACGCCTATGCCCTGCGCAGCCACCGCAACGCGCTGCAGCACCAGGCCGCGCTGGCCGACGAGATCGTGCCCGTGGCGGGCCTGCAGGCGGACAGCCATCCGCGTGACATGCCCGAGTCGCGCGTGGCCCGGATGCCGGCCGCCATCAAGATGCCGGGCCTGGGTGCCGAGGGGCGTGCGCTCCTGCACAGCCAGCCCGACTGCACCCTGAGCCGCGTGGCGATATCGGCCAAGGCCGACGGTGCGGCCCTGGTGCTGCTGGCCACCCCGGACGCCTGCCGGCAACTGCGCATCCGCCCCCAGGCCCGCTGGGTGGCCAGTGCCTCGGTGGGCGGCGACCCGCGCATGCCGCTGGTCGCCGCCGAACAGGCCACCCGGGCCGTGCTGAAGCGCGCCGGCCTGGACGCGATCGACACCGTTCGCGTGATCGAACTGCATGACGCGTTCGCCGTGCAGGGGCTGAGTTTTTGCGCGGGCCTGGGTGTCGACCCGGCGCGCCTCAACCGGCGCGGCGGCGGCCTGGCGCGGGGCCACCCGATTGGTGCCTCGGCGGGCATCGCGC
>JAQGMQ010000400.1 GCA_028292305.1 Rhodoferax sp. | reverse complement strand
CTGATGCTGGCGCTGACGCTCGGCGTGGCGCTGCTGGGCGCGGGCGCCGGCCTTGCGCTGTGGCATGTAGCGCAGCCGATGCGGGCGCTGTCGTCGCCTTCGCTGCAGACGAGCAGTTTTCAGCTCGACCAGTTGCAGCTGCAATACGAGCGGTTTCTGGAAGCGCTGTGGACATTTTCGGTGGATCAGCTAGACGTGGCAGGACTGTCCCTGCGCCTGGACATCGTTGCCAGTCGTGTTGCGCCGGCGCGCCAACTCACCGGCATCGCCGGGCTGCCCGTGCCGTTTGGCGTCTTGCAGGCGCTTGAGTCGAAAGTCGACGAGTGGACCCCGGTGGTCGAGTCGCTGCGCGACGCGGACCCGGCATCGCGCGTGCGGGCGCGGGCCCTGATCGAAGAAGTGAAGGCCTTTCGCCCCCAGGTGCAGGACATGGTGATCGAAACCAACCGCGCCTTCGGCGAGCAGCGCGACCGCGAACGCGTGCTGTTCTTCGAGCGGTTCCGCTGGCTGATCATGGCGATTGGCGCGCTTGCGCTGGGTGTGGCCGTGCTGGTCGGCGTTCTGTGGCGCCAGCTCAAGCGTTCCAGCAAGTTGGGTGACTCGTTGGCCGAATTGAACCTCACTCTTGAAGACCGCGTTGCCGAGCGCACGGCCCAACTGCAGGAACGTGAACGCCAGTTGCACACCATCCTCGACGCGAGCCCCATCGCCGTGGCGCTGCTGCGGCTGTCGGACCACGCCATGCTGTTCGCCAACCAGAGGTTTCGCCGGCGCTTCACACCGTCCGCGGCGCAGTCGGCAACCACGGCTGACGATGTGCCGCCGCGTTTCGATGCCATCTTTGCCACCGAAGAAGCGGCGCAAGGCTTCTGGCAGCGTTATCTGCTGACGCGCAGCCTCGAGGACCACGAGGTCCAGCTGAACACCGGTGAAGGCACGGCCCAGGGCTGGTCGCTGGTTTCGGCGCGGGAGCTGGCCATGGATGGCGCGCCGGTGCTGCTGTTCTGGGCTTACGACATCACCACGCGCAAGGAACTCGAGGCCGAGCTGCTGCAGCTGGCGCACACCGATTCGCTGACCGGGGTGCTGAACCGGCGCGCCTTCACCGAACGCAGCGCCGAGGCCATTGCCGGCGCCCGGCGCCAGCAGCGGCCGCTGGCGGTGCTGATGCTCGACATCGACCACTTCAAGCAAGTCAACGACGGCCATGGCCACGCGGCCGGCGACCTGGCGATCCAGCGTGTCGCGGCAGTGGCCTTGCGCAACCTGCGCGCGCTCGATCTGCTGGGCCGGCTCGGCGGCGAAGAGTTCGGCATCCTGCTGCCGGAGACCACGGCCGGCGAGGCCCTGGCCACAGCGGAGCGCCTGCGCAACGCGATCGCCGCCGACCTGTTGGTGAACGACGGCTCCGAGATCGCGCTCACGGTGAGCATCGGCCTGTCCAGCCTGCGGCCGGGCGAAGACATCCAGGCGCTTTACCAACGCGCCGACCAGGCGCTCTACGCCGCAAAACGGGCCGGACGCAACCGCGTCTTCGTGGCCGCGGACAGCCCGTGAGCGGCAGGCGCCATCAGCGCGAGGCGGCCAGCGCCTGCGCGCAGGCGAAGGCGCTGGCCCAGGCCCACTGGAAGTTGTAGCCGCCCAGCCAGCCGGTCACGTCGACCACCTCGCCGATGAAGTACAGACCGGGCTGTTTCGATTCCATGGTTTGCGACGACAGTTCGCGCGTGTCCACGCCGCCGGCCGTGACTTCGGCCTTGCGGTAACCCTCGGTGCCCATCGGCGTGATCTCCCAGCGCGCCAGCCGTTCGGCCAGCAGGTTCAGCGCCTTGTCGGTGGCTTCGCTCACCGGCCGCTGCCAGCCCGCGTCCTGCTGCACCCAGGCGTCGGCCAGGCGCGAAGGCACGAGTTGCGCGAGTTCGTTGGCGATCAACTTGCGCGACGTGGCCTTGGCCCTTGCCAGGGCTTGCGGCAAATCGGTCTCGGGCGCCAGGTTCAGCCGGATCGGCGTGCCTTCGGTCCAATAGCTCGAGATCTGCAGCACGGCCGGGCCGCTGAGTCCGCGGTGGGTGAACAGCAGGTCTTCGGCAAAACCGGTCCTGGCCTTCTTGGCGCCGGTCTCGATCCACACCGGCAGCGCCAAGCCGGCCAGCGTGGCGTAGGGCGCCCAGTGCGCGCCGTCGAAGGTGAGTGGCACGAGCGCGGGCCGGGTCGTCACCAGGCGCAGGCCGAACTGGCGCGCGACGCGGTAGCCGAAATCGGTGGCGCCGATCTTCGGTATCGACAGGCCGCCCGTGGCCACCACCAGACGCGGCGTCTGCACCGTGCCGCGGCTGGTGTCGATCTCGTAGCGGGCGGTGTCATCGGCTGAGGCATGGCGGATCGCCTCCACCGTGCACGGCTGCCAGCGCTCCACGCCACCGGCCGTGCATTCGGCCAGCAGCATCCGGATGAGGTCCTCGGCCGAGCTGTCGCAGAACAGCTGGCCCTTGTGTTTTTCATGGAAGCCGATGCCGTGGCGCTGCACCAGGGCGATGAAATCCTTCGGTGTGTAGCGGCTCAGCGCGCTGCGGCAGAAGTTCGGGTTGTCGCCGAGGAAGTTGGCCGGTGCCGCGTCGCGGTTGGTGAAGTTGGCCCGCCCGCCGCCCGAGATGCGGATTTTTTCGGCGACCTTCTCGCTGTGGTCAACCAGCAAGACCCTGAGGCCCAACTGGCCCGCCACACCGGCGCAAAACAAACCGGCGGCGCCTGCGCCGATGATCACGACGTCGAACTGCTTCATGCCTTCGCACCCATGGCCGTCGCGCGCGCCCGCGTGGCCGCCAGTGCCGCGTTATCGACGGGCGCCTGCGTCGGCCAGCCGGCCAGGTGCTGCTGCGCAATCGCGCCGAGCGCGGCGATCCACTGTGGCTGGTCGTTCAGGCAGGGGATGTGGTGGAACTCCTTGCCGCCCGCGGTCAGGAATGCGGTGCGGCCTTCCATGGCGATTTCTTCCAGTGTTTCCAGGCAGTCGCTGGTGAAGCCGGGGCAGAACACGTCGACGCGTTTGACGCCGGCTTTGCCCAGCGCGATCAGGCTCGGCTCGGTGTAGGGCTCGAGCCACTTGGCGCGGCCCAGGCGCGACTGGAACGTAACCTGGAAGTCGGCAGGCTGCAGCGCCAGCGCTTCGGCGAGCAGGCGGGCCGTCTTGTGGCATTCGCAGTGGTACGGGTCGCCGAGGTGCAGCGTGCGTTCGGGCACGCCGTGAAAACTCATCACCAGTTTGTCGGGCCGGCCGTGGTGTTTCCAGTGCGCGCGCACGTTGTCGGCCAGGGCGGCGATGTAGCCGGGGTCGTCGTGGTAGCGGTTGATGAAGCGCAGCTCGGGAATGCTGCGCGTGGCGGCGGCCCAGCTGTACACCGCGTCGAACACGCTGGCCGTGCTGGTGGCCGAATACTGCGGATAGGCCGGCACGATGAGCACGCGGTTCACGCCTTCGGCCTTCAACGCGTTCAGCTGCGCCGCGATCGACGGATTGCCGTAACGCATGGCGTAGCGCACCGTGACGCGGTGGCCGCGTTCGCCGAGCCAGCCCTGCAGCAGCAAGGCCTGTTTGGCCGTCCACAGCCTGAGCGGCGAGCCTTCCTTGGTCCAGATGCTGGCGTATTTGGCGGCCGATTGTTTGGGCCGGCTGCGCAGGATGATGCCGTGCAGGACCAGGTTCCACACCAGCTTCGGGATTTCGATGACGCGGTGGTCGCTGAGGAATTCGGCCAGGTAGCGGCGCACGGCGACGGGTGTCGGGTCGTCTGGCGTGCCCAGGTTGCAGAACAGGATCGCGGTGGGCGGGGAGGTCGGCGGCTTGCCGTGTTGGAACGGGGGTTCGGGCCGAAAAGGCGAGTCCAGGGAAAATAAGCGCATGCCCTATTCT
>JAQGMQ010000382.1 GCA_028292305.1 Rhodoferax sp. | reverse complement strand
CTCAGGTAGTGGGCGCGGTACCAGGCCATCTTCTCGCTCGACAGACCGAACTGGCCCTGGCCGCAGCGCAGGTGCGACTCGGTCTGGTGGTTGGCCGAAAACACGCCATAGAACAACAGCGCCGCGTCGGGCAACTGGGCGCCCGCGTGGCGCAGGTCGAGCATCATCGACAAGGCGATGTTGGCACCCGACGAATCGCCGGCCACGAACCACGGCCCCTGCGGCGCGGTGCCCAAGGCGCGCGCCTGCTCCGAACGCAGCCAGTGCCAGGCCCACACCGCGTCGTTCAAGCCGGTGGGAAAAGGCGCCTCGGGCGCCAGCCGGTAGTCGATGCCCACCACCGTCAGGCCGCTGAGTTCGGCCAGCCGCGCCATGGCGCCGCGGTGGGTGTGGATGGAGCCGAACACCCAGCCGCCACCGTGCAGGTACTGCTGCGTGCCCGCCCGCGCACCCTGCCGCGGCGTGATGCGCACGGCGGGCATCTGGTGGCCATCGGCGCAGGGCACGCTGAACTCGGCGATGGTGAAGGCGGCGCTGTCGATGTGGTTCCAGCGCACGGTGCCGGCGTTGAAGTTGACCCGGGCCTGGGCCAGCGGGATCTGCATCGGGTTGGGCAGATGGCCGTCCTCCTTTTGCAGCCGCTGGAAGATGGCTGACATGGCGGCCGACATGCGCAATTCGGGCTCGCCTTTGGCGGCGCTGTCGGCGTCGCCGATGACGCTGGCCACGTGGTGGAACAACACCCGCTCCAGCTCGGCGGCATCGCCCGACTGCACGGCCTCGAGGATCTTCCAGTGGCGCAGCGCGGTGTCGCGCAGGGTGCGCCGGGTGGTCGACTGGGTGATCTTGTAGCGGTGGCTGCACAGCGAGCAGCGGTCGAGAATCGGCATCAGCGCCGGCAGGTTGGCGGCCTCGTACAGCGCATGGTGAAAGGCCTGGTCGAGCTCGAACAGACCGTATTCGTCGCCCTGTTCGGCCATGGTTTCCATCTGCCGCACCAGGGCGGTCAGGCTGTCGATGCGGTCGGGCGTGAAGTTGCCCATCGACAGGTGCGCCGCCCGCGACTCGATGCGCGCGCGGATGTCGAGCGACTCCTGGCCTTCGATGGCCGACACCGACGCCACCACCGTGCCACGGTAACCCTGGCGGTTGATCAGGCCGTCTTCCTGCAGCCGCATCAGTGCCTCGCGCACGGTGCCCTGGCTGCAGTCCATCTGGCGCGCCACTTCTAGCTCGACCAGTTGCTGGCCCGCGGGCAACTCGGCCAGGATGATCTGGCGGCGCAGGCCACGGTAGACCTCGTCGCTTCTGCGGCTGAGCGCCGGTATTGAAATCGCTGAAACGCTGGTTTTCATGTGGGCCAACTTTATTATCGATAACAGAAAGTTTGATTATCGATAACCCTGACCGCGCACCCCTCAGCTTACGTGTGCACAAACCATTTCTATAACGCTCTTTGCATGAAATACATAAAGGTGTATCTTTGTGCATATCGCGCTTTCATCCGACCGGAGATTGCCTGTGCATGCTCTGCTCTCACGCATCCCCCGCTTCTTTCGCGCAGCCCGCGTCTCGCGTGTGTCAAGCCGCCCCAGTCTTTCCCTGCGCCGGTGGCTCACACTGCCGTTCGTGGTGTTGATCCTGGGCGTGGCGGCGCTGATCGGCTTCCTTTCGTACCGCACCGGAAGCGATGTGGTCGACAGCCTCTCCAGCACCCTCCTGACCGAGACCGTGGCGCGCATCGAGCAATCGGTGGAACGGCATCTGGTGGGCTCGGCGGCAGTGCTCGAAACGGCGTTTCCCCAGGGCATCGCCACCTCGGAGAACATGGAACAGGACTACCCGGCGCTGCGCCTGCGTTTGTGGGCGGCCACGTCGCTGCACACCGATTCGAACAACTATGTCTACTACGGCAACGAGGCCGGACAAACCGCCGCCATGCTGCGCCTGGGGCCGCAAACCGGCGAGTGGCGCACACGCGCGGGACCGGGCACACCGCGCCAGTCGTATCTGCTCAACAGCATCGACGCGCCGCTGCGCACGGCCCAGCTGTCGACCGTGCCGCTCGACCCGCGCACGCGGCCCTGGTACCTGCGGGCGCGCGCCAGCCCGACGCTGGTGTGGACAGCCGTCTACATCGACGCGGTGACCCGCGACCTCGTCGTGACCTGCGCCAGGAGCGTGAGCGACAGCGCGGGACACCTGCAGGGCGTGGTGGCCACCGACGTGGCGCTGCACCACTTGAATGCGTTCCTGCGCGCGCAGGCCATCACACCGAACAGCCTGGCCTTCATCGTGGAGCCGGGCGGCGATTTGATCGCCTCGTCGCGCACGCCCAACATCGAACACGGCAACAACGGCGAAAACAGACGCATCAACGCCCGCGACAGCGGCGACCCGCTGCAACTGGCGGCCTTCCGCCACATGAGCGAAGCCATCGGCCGGGGCCTGGCGCCCGGCACGCCGGGGTCGCTGCGTTTCATCGGACCCGACGGCACGGCCGCGCAGCTGGCCTACAGCCGACTGCGCGACCCGACCGGCCCCGACTGGCTGGTGGTGGTGGCCATGCCGCGCAGCGACTACATGCAGGGCATGACCGCCAACGTCATGCGCACGCTGGCGATCGGCATGTCGGCGGCGTTCGCGGCCGCGCTGTTTGGCCTGTTGATCCTGAACTGGCTCAGCAACGATCTGCAGCACCTGACCAGCGCCGCACGCCGCGTTGGCGAAGGCCAGATCGACGACGTGATCGAGATCCGCGGTCGCGGCGCCATCGGCGAACTGGCCGGTACTTTTCGCGAGATGCAACTGCGCCTGCGCACCGACGCGCTCACCGGGCTGGCCAACCGCGACTGGCTGATGCGCTGCATCGACCACCGCATCGAACGCGGCCGACGCGAGACCGACCGCCAGCCGTTTGCCGTGTTGTTCATCGATCTCAACCGCTTCAAGCTGATCAACGACACCCTGGGCCATGCGGGGGGCGACCGGGTGCTGATCGAAGTCGGGGCGCGGCTGCGCAGCGCTACACGCGAGGGCGACACCGTGGCCCGTTACGCGGGGGACGAATTCGTGGTGCTGCTCGACGGCGTGCCCGACCTGGCCTCGGCCGAGAAGGCCCGCGACCACATCAGCGTGGCCCTGCTGCTGCCGCTGCAAAGCCTGGCCGGCAGCGCGCTGTGCGGACGCAGTTTCGGCGGCTCGGTGGGCCTGGCGCTGTATCCCGGCAGTTGCCACAACGCCGAGGAGCTGGTGCGCCAGGCCGATCAGGACATGTACCGGGCCAAGAGCGCCGTTCCGGCTTGAGCCGCGGGCGGACGCCGAAGGTCAGCGCGGGTTTCATGTCGACGGGCACGGTCGTTGCTATTCTTCCGCATGCAAAAACCTCCCCACAATGCCGCCACCTCGACGCGCGGCATGGTCACCAGCCCGCACGTGGGCGCGTCGCAGGCGGGGCTCGACGTGCTGGCCGCGGGCGGCAACGCCATTGAAGCCGCCATCGCCATCGCCGCCTGCCTGGGCGTCACGTATCCGCACTTCTCCGGTTTCGGCGGAGACGCGTTCATGGTCATCGCCGACGCCGCGGGCCAGGTGCAGACCCTGTCCGGCATCGGCCAGGCCGCGCACAACGTCGACGCTTATCTCGGCCAGGGCAACCAGATCCCCGTGCGCGGCCCACGCTCGATGCTCACCACCGCCGCCGCCGTGGATGTGTTGGGCAAGGCCCTCGACATCAGCCGTGGCGACTGGCATGGCCGCTACAGCTGGGCCAGTCTGCTGGCACCGGCCATCACACTGGCGCAAGAGGGCTTCGCGGTGTCCGAGTCGGAACGCTTCTGGCTCGACTTCCGCCAGGCCGAAGCCAGCGCGATGCCCGGCGTGTTCGCCGCCTTCCTCATCGACGGCAAGCTGCCCGCCGCCGGCCAGGTGCGCCGCCAACCGCAACTCGCCGCCACGCTGCGGGCGCTGGCCGACCGCGGCCCGCGCGACTTCTACGAAGGCCAGCTGGCCACTGTCATCGCCCGCGGACTTGCGGCGGCCGGCTCACCGCTGACCGCAGCCGACCTGGCCCGGACGCAGGCGCGCATCGAAGCCCCGCTGTCGGTGCCTTACCGCAACGGCCAACTCATCGCGCACCGGCCACCCACCCAGGGCATCACCACGCTCGAGATCATGGGCATCCTCGACCGCTTCGATCTGCAAAGCGTGGCCGAAGGCAGCGCCGACCACTACCACCTGATGGTCGAAGCCGTGAAGCAGGCCTTCATCGACCGCAACCGCTTCGTCGCCGACCCCGACCATGCCGAGGTGCCCATCGACCGGCTGCTGTCCGCCGCCCACCTGGACGCCCAGGCCGCCGCCATCGACCCCATGCACGCCCGGCCCTGGCCACACGTCTTTCAGACAGGCGACACCGTCTACATCGGCACAGCCGACGCCGCGGGCAATGCGGTGTCGATGCTGGCCACGGTGTATTTCGACTGGGGCAGCGGCGTGCTGGTGGGCGACACCGGCCTGCTGTGGCACAACCGCGGCGCCGCATTCTCGCTCGATCCGCGCCATCCCAACTGCATTGAGCCGGGCAAGCGTCCGTTCCATACGCTTAACCCGGGCATATATATGAA
>JAQGMQ010000302.1 GCA_028292305.1 Rhodoferax sp. | reverse complement strand
AATAACGCTTGGGAAAACGCCTCTCGAATTCGACCATGCCCGAGCCTTCGCGCATGGCCGGGGTGATGCCCACCAGCCGCACGTCCTGCACCGCCATGTCGCAGAGCCACTGGCCGAACACCTGGGTGAACGTGGGCGCGCCCGGCGCCGCGGCTTTCTGCAGGCCCACCGCGGGGTCGAACTTGCCGGGGCCGTGGTAGGACACGGGGTCGGCCTCGGCCCGGCCATAACCGCGGCCTTTTTTGGTGACCACGTGCAGAAATTGGGGGCCGCTGAGTTCCTTGATGTTCTCCAGCGTGGGGATCAGCGACTCGAGGTCGTGCCCGTCGATCGGCCCGATATAGTTGAAGCCGAACTGCTCGAACAGCGTGGCCGGCACCACCATGCCCTTCGCATGTTGTTCGAAGCGCTTGGCAAGTTCGAACAAGGGCGGCGCCGCCTTCAGCACCTGCTTGCCCACGTTCTTGGCGGCGGCATAGAAATGCCCGCTCATGAGCTGGGCCAGGTAGCGGTTCAGCGCGCCCACCGGCGGGCTGATGCTCATGTCGTTGTCGTTCAGGATGACCAGCAGGTTGCAGTCGCTCACGCCCGCGTTGTTCAGCGCCTCGAAGGCCATGCCGGCGCTCATGGCGCCGTCGCCGATGATGGCCACCGCGCGGCGGTCTTCGCCCTTGGTCTTGGCCGCCATGGCCATGCCGAGCGCGGCCGAGATCGAGGTGCTCGAATGCGCCGTGCCGAACGCGTCGTACGGGCTTTCGGCCCGCATCGGGAAGCCCGACAAGCCGCCGAACTGCCGCAGCGAGGCCATGCGCTCGCGCCGGCCGGTCAGGATCTTGTGCGGATACGTCTGATGGCCCACGTCCCAGACCAGCCGGTCCTCGGGGGTGTTGAAGACATAGTGCAGCGCCACGGTGAGCTCCACCGTGCCGAGGTTCGAGCTCAGGTGCCCGCCCGTCCTGGCGACGCTTTCGAGCACATAGGCGCGCAGTTCGTCGGCCAGCGGCCGCAGGTCGCCACGCGGCAACCGGCGCAGGTCGGCCGGGTCGCCGATGGACTCGAGCAGCGGATAGGACGTGGGGTGGTCAGACATAGTTTCCGTTCTTCTGTGGCGCTGGGCTCTCGCGCTGTTCTTCACTTGGCAACCGCGTGGCACGGCTTTGCAGGGGGCAGCGGCTCGCCGCCGCAAAAGTAGGCATCAACTGCCTCGGTTGACGACCATGTCGGCCAGTGCGCGCAGCGCCCGCGTGTCGGCCAGGCCGCTCGCATCCAATGCGGCCAGGGCCTGCGCCAGCAACTCCTGCGCATAGGCCAGCGAACGCTCCAGGCCCAGCACCGAGACATAGGTGGGCTTGTCCTGCGCGGCGTCCTTGCCGGCGGTCTTGCCCAGCGTGGCCGAGTCGGCGGTCACGTCGAGAATGTCGTCGACCACCTGGAAGGCCAAGCCGAGCGCCGCGCCATAGGTGGCCAACGCGGCCATCGCCGCGGCGGGCAGGCCGGTCTTGCCCTGGCTGCAGGCCGCCCCCAGCATCACGCTGCCCTGCAGCAACGCGCCGGTCTTCAGGCGGTGCATGCCGCGCAGCTGCGTCTCCGTCAACTGCAGGCCGATGCTGGCCAGGTCGATGGCCTGGCCGCCCGCCATGCCTTCAAAACCCGCGGCCTTGGCCAGCAGGCGGCACAACCGGGCCTGTATGGCGGGCAAGCTCGGGTCGTTCGTTTCCGGCGTCAGCAATTCAAACGCCAGCGCCTGCAGCGCATCGCCCGCCAGCAGCGCCTGGGCTTCGCCGAACTGCACATGCACCGTCGGCTTGCCGCGGCGCAGGATGTCGTTGTCCATGCACGGCATGTCGTCGTGCACCAGCGAATAGGCGTGGATCAGCTCGGCCGCGCAGGCGGCGCGCAGGGCGGCGTCGTCCAGCGCCGCATGGGCCGCATCGGGCTCATGGGCGCGCACGGCATCACGCGCGGCCAGCACCAGCAAGGGGCGCAGGCGCTTGCCGCCGTCGAGCACCGCATACCGCATGGCCTCGCGCAGCGCGGCCGGCGCCTCGTGGCCCAGCACATGGGCATCGTGGCCCAGGGCATCGCGCGCGGGATGGTGGTCGCCGTCGGGCACATCGGCCGCGACCCAACGCGTGAGCGCCTGCTCGACGTGGTCCAGCTGGCAGGCGCTCCAGCCACGCAGATCGAAATCGGCGCCGGGTTCGAAGACGGGGCCGGCGCTGTCCACGTCCGTCCGGACACCGGCGCATGGGCCCACGCTGGTGGTTGCGCTCATTCCTGGCCCCATGATTTGAGTGTTCCCTGGTCCAGCACCTTGATCTGGTCTTCGACCGCTTCGAGTTTGCCGCGGCAGAACTTCAGCAGCTCGGCGCCGCGCTGGTAGCCGGTGAGCAACTGCTCCAGCGGCATCTGGCCCGATTCAAGGCGGCTCACCAGCTGTTCGAGTTCTTCCTGCGCGGCTTCAAAGCTGGCGGGCACGGGCGACAGCGCCTGTGCGGTGGCCGCCGGGGTCGGCGCGGCGGAGGAATCGGTGGCCTTTGGCATGGAAATGGGGTGCAACCTGTGCATTCGATAAGAAGCTGGCGATTTTAAAGGTTCGCCAGCCCGGTCCGCGCCACCGGCGTTCGCGCAATTCCCGCGCAGCCTGCAAGGCGCTGCCCCCGCGGCTACAATCGCCCCTCCCTTGACCGGCCAGTGCCCTGTGGCCGGTGTCTTTCTCGGCCCAGCCGAATCACCCTTCCCGCGCGATCACGCGCCTACACCTGCCCCTTCATAGGGGGAGTCTCTAGGTCAGGACATCCCATGTCTGATTTAAGTCTTCAACTGCAGCAGGCCGCAAGCCAACTACCAGTTTCAAGCTACTTCGACGAAGCGCTGTTCCAGCGCGAGTTGACCACCCTCTTCCAGCGGGGGCCACGCTATGTCGGGCATGAACTTGCCGTGCCCCATGTGGGCGACTACCACGCGCTGCCGCAAGAAGGCGAAGGCCGCGCGCTGGTGCGCACCCCGAACGGCGTGGAACTGGTCTCCAACGTCTGCCGCCACCGCCAGGCCGTCATGCTCAAGGGCCGCGGTTCGCTCAACAGCACCCAGCCCGGCAGCGCCGGCGGCAACATCGTCTGCCCGCTGCACCGCTGGACCTACAGCGGCAGCCACGGCGTGGGTCCCGCCGGCATGCTGCTGGGCGCGCCGCATTTCGCGCAGGACCCCTGCCTGAACCTCAACAACTACCCGCTGCAATCGTGGAACGGCCTGCTGTTCGAACAGTCACAGGGCGACCGCGACGTGGCGCAGGACCTGGCCCACATGGGCCCGCGCGCCGACCTCGACTTCAGCGGCCACGTGCTCGACCGCGTCGAGCTGCACGAGTGCAACTACAACTGGAAGACCTTCATCGAGGTCTATCTGGAGGACTACCACGTCGGCCCGTTCCACCCCGGCCTGGGCGGCTTCGTCACCTGCGAAGACCTGCGCTGGGAATTCAAGGACCACTATTCGGTGCAGACCGTGGGTGTGGCCAACCGGCTCGGCAAGGCCGGCAGCCCCACGTACGAACGCTGGCAGAACGCGCTGCTGCGCTACCGCGATGGCCAGCCGCCCAAACACGGCGCGATCTGGCTCACGTATTACCCGCACATCATGGTCGAGTGGTATCCGCACGTGTTGACCGTGTCCACGCTGCACCCGATCGGGCCGCAGAAGACACTGAACATGGTGGAGTTCTACTACCCCGAAGAAATCGCCGCGTTCGAGCGCGAGTTCGTCGAATCGCAGCAGGCCGCCTACATGGAAACCTGCATCGAAGACGACGAGATCGCACTGCGCATGGACGCCGGCCGCAAGGCGCTGCTGCAGCGCGGCGACAACGAGGTCGGGCCGTACCAAAGCCCCATGGAAGACGGCATGCAACACTTCCACGAGTGGTACCGCCGGAGGATGTGAATAGGTCTTCTGCGCGCCCGTGCTGCGCGGGGCCGCCTCCAACGACCGGCCGCCCTTTCCCCACCCCGTCCATGCTGAGCTTGTCGAAGCACCCGATGGTGCTGAGCCTGTCGAATGGCTGCCCGACAACTCCTCGTCTCCACTAGAAAGTCTCCCAGCATGCAGGCGTTATGGATGGTATTGGCCGCGTTCTTCTTCGCCAGCATGGGCGTCTGCGTGAAGTTCGCCTCGGCCAGTTTCAACTCGGCCGAGCTGGTGTTCTACCGCGGCGTGATCGGTGTGGCCTTCATGGCGCTGCTGGCGCGGTCGCAGGGCATCGGGCTCGGCACACGTTACCCGGGCATGCATGCCTGGCGCAGCACCATCGGCGTGTTCTCGATGGGTGCGTGGTTCTACGCCATTGCCCATCTGCCACTGGCCACGGCCATGACCCTCAACTACATGAGCAGCGTCTGGATCGCGGCGTTCCTGGTCGGCGGCGCCCTGCTCAGCTGGCGGCCCGTGGCCAAGTCCGCAGATGCCGACTACGACGGCGCACCTGCCGGCGTGGCGGCGCCCGTGGTGCAGGCGCCACTGGTGCTGACCGTGCTCGCCGGCTTCGCTGGCGTGGTGATGATGCTGCAACCGTCGCTCGACGGCGGCAGCGGTTTCGCCGGCCTGATCGGCCTGTTGTCGGGCTTCAGCGCCGCGTTCGCCTACATGCAGGTCATGGCGCTGTCGCGCCTGGGCGAGCCCGAAGCCCGCACCGTGTTTTATTTCGCCGTGGGCTCGGCCGTGGCCGGCGCTGGCGGCATGGTGTTCACCGGCCTGTCGCCCTGGGACTGGCATGCGGCCGTCTGGCTTGTGCCCATCGGCCTTTTGGCAGCGGGCGGGCAGCTCAGCATGACGCGGGCCTATGCGCGCGCGGGCAGCAAAAGCGCCATGCTGGTGGTCGCCAACCTGCAGTATTCGGGCCTGCTTTTCGCAGCCGCCTACAGCATCGTGTTGTTTGGCGACAAAATCACCACCGTGGGCTGGATCGGCATGGCGCTGATCGTCGGCAGCGGCATTGCCGCCACCGTGCTGCGCGCCCGCGCCGCGCCCGACGCGCCCGCCGAAGAACACTGACACACCTCAACAGGAACTGACCATGTACACCACCCTCGTTTCGGTAGAACAGCTGCGCGCCCTGGAAAACAGCGGCCAGCCCTGCATGGTGTTCGACTGCAGCTTCGACCTGATGAAGCCCGCCGCGGGCGAACAGCAGTACCTGGCCGCGCACATCCCCGGCGCGGTCTACGCCAACCTGGACACCGCCCTCAGCGCCAGACACGGCGCGCCGGGACCGGGTGGCGTGCTCACCGCCCACGACGCCGATGCGCCGGCTTCCGGTGGTCGCCACCCGCTGCCCAACCGCGAAAAATTCGCCACCTGGCTCAGCAGCGTGGGCTTTGCCAACGACATGCAGGCTGTCGTCTACGACCGCAACGGCGCCAACAACTGCGGACGGCTGTGGTGGATGCTGAAGTGGATGGGCCACGACGCCGTGGCCGTGCTCGACGGCGGCCTGCAGGCCTGGCAGGCCGAGGGCGGCGCCGTGTCATCGGGTGCTGAACCGGCCCGGTTCCAATCCAACTTCACACTCGGTGACGAACTCGCCACGCTGGTCACCACCGATGAAATACACAGTCAGCTCGGCACCGGCAGCCAGACCGTGATCGACGCCCGCGCCGCACCACGTTACCGCGGCGAAGTCGAGCCGCTCGACCCGGTGGCCGGCCACATCCCCGGCGCGCTGAACCGGCCGTTCAGCCAGAACCTGGGGGAAGACGGCAAGTTCAAGCCCGCGGCGCAGTTGAAGGCCGAGTTCGAGGCCTTGCTGGCGGGGCGCGATCCGGCCAGTGTGGTGCACCACTGCGGCAGTGGGGTGTCGGCGAATCCGAATGTGATTGCGATGCAGGTTGCGGGGTTGGGGACGACCGGGCTTTATGCCGGGAGCTGGAGTGAGTGGTGTGGTGATGCGGGTCGGCCGGTGGCGCGGGGTTGAGTTTTTTACGCGGGGGGGGTTGCTTCGAGGTTGGGTTGAGATGAATGCATTGAAGGTTCGGAATCCGCGAGTGATTGGTCTCTTGAAGCAGCCGCTTTTTGCTGATTGGTCCGGTCGTGGCACGCTTGTGAAGGCACACACCCTCCGTTCGCCCTGAGCTTGTCGAAGGGTCTGTTTCCGGCCGCCAAGTCTGGTTGATTTGTCAACGTGTGTTGACGTCGCTGGCCGGTAGTCGCACCGGCGGGCGAGTAACTTTTCTTGTGCGAACAAGAAAAGTCACCAAAAGAAGTCGCCCCCGCTGTCTGCGATCCTCCGCTCGCGCTGCGGATACCCTGCGGTGCTCGGATTCGGCGGGGTCTGGCTAAACTCGCCTGCGGCTCAAACAACGCCAGCCCTGATCCGCCGAATCCTCCGCTCCTCAGCGCATAC
>JAQGMQ010000297.1 GCA_028292305.1 Rhodoferax sp. | reverse complement strand
CCGGTGAGCGCGCCGAGGCAGTTCACATAGGGCTCGTTGTTGACGAGTTCCCAAAGTTTCTCGGCGCCGCGGCGGGCCAGCGTGTGCTCGACGGGAAAGGAGCCGCGAAGGCGCACGACGTCGGCCGCGGAATAACCGCGCTTGATGCCTTTCCAGCGCGGGTTCGTGGCCCAGTCTTTTTCGAGGGCGGCGGCCTGTTGTTCGCGGCTGAGTTGTTCGGTAATCGATTGAGGCATGACATCACTCCAGAGGTTGTTGAAAGAGAGCGGCTGGTGGGCGGTGCATTGCTGCCATGTGCTTTCGAGCCGGTGAAGAAATTCTAGTCTTCTATAAGACTTCAGAAATCTCTTATGTCTTATATAAGACAAATATTTTATCTTTTCCAATCAACAACTTATGCGAACAATTTCTCAATGTGGAAATCGAATTCTCATATTGAGAAAATTACTGCGCTGCAACATGCATCGATTTCACATTGCGAAAGCCCCATTCAGCTACATGAAAAGGCAACGCACAAAAAATGAAGGCCCGCAACGCGGACCATCGACGTGGGTTCGAAAGGCGCTGAAAACTCAGCTGACGCGCCGCTGGCGTCGCAGCACGGCCAGGTTGTACACCAGGATGCCGAACGTCACCGTGGCGATCAACAAGGCCGCCGCCGCATAGATCGATGGATTCACACCGCGCCGCGCATAGCTGAAGATCACCTGCGGCAAGGTGGTGACGCCGGGGCCGGACAGAAATTCGGAAATCACCACGTCGTCGAACGACAAGGTGAACGACAGCAGCCAGGCGGCCACCAGAGACGGCGCGATGTTGGGCAGCGTCACCAGGAAGAACACTTCAACGGGCCTGCAGCCGAGGTCCATCGCCGCCTCTTCGATCGAGCGGTCCATCTCGCGCAGCCGGGCCTGCACCACCACCGTGGCATAAGCCATGCCAAGCAGCGTGTGCCCGATGACGATGGTCAGCATGCCGCGCTCGGGCCAGCCCAGCAAGCGTTGTACCGCCACCATCATCAACAGCAGCGACAGGCCGATGATCACCTCAGGCATGACCAGCGGCGCACTCACCATGCCCGAAAACAAGGTGCGTCCCCGGAAGCGCGCATAACGCACCAGCACAAAGGCCGCGAACGTGCCGAGCACCACCGACAGCGTGCCCGTGATCAGCGCCACCTTGAGCGACAGGAAGAAGCCCTGCACCAACCGCGAGTCTTCCACCAGCGCCTGGTACCAGCGCAGCGAGAACCCGGTGAAGACGCCGTCCTGCCGCGTGCTGTTGAACGAGAAGACCACCAGGAACACCAGCGGCGCGTAGAGAAACAAATACACGGCCGCCATCCAGAGCCGGCCGAGCTTGCGTTCGTTCGAGGGCTTGCCGCGCTGCATGTCAGGCCCCATCCTTTTCCGCGTCTCTTTGGGCGCTGTAGTGATGGTAGACCGCCAGCGGCGCAAGAATCAGCAGGATCAGCACGATGGCCAGCGCGGAGGCCCGCGGCCAGTTGTTGCTGCTGAACATCTCGTCCCACACCACGCGGCCGATGACGATGTTCTCGGCCCCGCCGAGCAGCGACGGAATCACGAATTCGCCAAGCGCCGGAATGAACACCAGCATCGAGCCCGAGATGATGCCCGCCTTGCTCAGCGGCACGGTGATGAGCCAGAAGGCTTTCCATGGGCTCGCACCCAGGTCATGCGCGGCCTCTAGCAGCCGCAGGTCCATCTTCACCAGCGTGGCGTACAGCGGCAAAATCATGAACGGGCAATACACATAGGTCATGCCGATCAGCATGGACACGTCGGTATAGAGCATCTGCACCGGCTCCTGAATCAAACCGGTGGCCATCAGCAGCTGGTTGACGATGCCCTGGTCGGCCAGGATGCCCTTCCAGGCATAGACGCGCAGCAGCAGCGAAGTCCAGAACGGCAGCATCACCATCATCAGCAAGGCCGGCCGCACATTGGGCCGCGCCCGCGCCAGAAAATAGGCGAACGGGTAGCCGATCAAAAGGCACAGCACCGTGGTCCAGACGGCATAACGCAGCGATGTGCGGAACGCATCCATGTAGATGGTGTCGCCGAAAGCATTGCCCCCGGCCGCATCGACAAACAACGAGCCGTAGTTGCCGATCTTCATGATGACGTGCCAGCTGCCGTTGGCTACCGCCAGCAAGGGCGCGAACGGGTCCACCCCGCCGGCCATGTCGGTCACGCTGATGCGCACGAGGATCAAGAACGGCACCAGAAAGAACAAGGCCAGCCAGACCATCGGCACGCCGATGACGAAACGCCGGCCCGGCCGCCACGAAAAGCGCGAAGCAGTCTTCATGGCCTGCCCTATTGCGTCAGCACCACGGGCGCGGCGCCGTCCCACCAGAAGAACACCTTGTCGCCCCAGGTGATGTCGCCACCCTCGCGCGTGGCGTTGGTGTTGGTGACCTTGATGCGGTGGCCGTTGGGCATGTCGACCACATAGGTGCTGTAGCTGCCGAGGTAGGCGATCTCGCACACGGTGCCGGTGAACAGGTTGTGCATCACGCCCGTCGGCCGGGTCTTGGCGATGTGGATCTTTTCGGGCCGCACGGCCACCGATAGATCCATGCCGACCGCGCCGGTGACGCCATGGCCCACATGCAGCACACCTTCGCCCGTGTTCACTTCGCAGCGATCGGCTTCGTCGACGCTCAGCTTGCCGTCGAAGAGGTTGATGTTGCCGATGAAGTCGGCCACGAAGCGGCAATTCGGGTATTCGTAGATTTCCTTGGGCGTGCCGACCTGCAGCACCTGGCCCTTGCTCATCACCGCGATGCGCGAGGCCATGGTCATCGCCTCTTCCTGGTCGTGCGTGACCATCACGCAGGTCACGCCCACCGACTCGATGATGTTGACCAGCTCGAACTGCGTGCGTTCGCGCAGCTTCTTGTCGAGCGCGCCAAGCGGTTCGTCAAGCAGCAACAGCTGCGGCTTCTTGGCCAGGCTGCGCGCCAGCGCCACACGCTGCTGCTGCCCGCCCGAGAGCTGATGCGGCTTGCGTTTGGCGAAGTCGCCGAGCTGCACCAGCTTCAGCATCTCTTCGACCCGCTCATTCACCAGGCCGCGGGCCATGCCTTCGCGCTTCAGGCCGAAGGCAATGTTGTCCCAGACGTTCAGGTGCGGGAACAGGGCGTACGACTGGAACATCATGTTGATCGGACGCTGGTACGGCGGCAGCGCCGCAATGTCCACACCGTTCAACACCACCGCGCCCGAGGTCGGCGTCTCAAAGCCGGCCAGCATGCGCAGCAAGGTCGACTTGCCGCAGCCCGAGCTGCCCAGCAGCGCGAATATTTCACCGCGTTTCACCGAGATCGATACGTGGTCGACCGCCACCACACCGTCGAAACGTTTGACGAGGCGATCGGTATGCAGGAAGCCTTCTTCAACCGCAGAGGGCACTTCGGGCGCAGTCATCAAGAAAAGGTCCTGGAACTTATCGCAGACATGAAAAAGCCGCGCCGACCCGGGGACCGTGCGCAGCTTGTACTTGAATCACCAGCTGGTGAACGCCCGATCACTTACCTTTTTTGAACTGCGTGTAGACGTTGCTCATCGACTCGCGGGCTTCGTTGCTGAAGCTCGCTGGCGACACCATCTTCTTCATGTTGTCGGCGTCGACGAAGACCGTCTTGTCGGCGGCCATCTCAGGCGTGACGTTGGCCAGGCTGGCCTTGTTCGCCGTCGGATAGCTCAACTCGTTGGTCAGCGAGGCCGACACTTCAGGCTTCAGGAAGTAGTTGATGAAAGCCATCGCGTTGTTCGGATGCTTGGCGTCCTTCGGAATGGCCAGGTTGTCCATGAAGATCAGCCCGCCGTTTTCAGGCAGCAGCACCTGGATGTCGTTGCCGTTCTTGTTTTCGATGGCACGCGCCTTGGCGATGTTCATGTCGCCAGCCCAGCCCAGCGCCACGCAGGCCTTGCCGCCGGCCAGGTCGTCGATCATGGTGCTCGAGAACAAGCGGATGTGCGGACGCACCTTGGCCAGCATGGCGCCGGCGGCCTTGTGGTCGGCCGGGTCGTTCGAATACGGGTTCTTGCCCAGGTAATGCATGGCCGGCGGAATCACTTCCGTTGGCGAATCAAGATACGCGATGCCGCAGGACTTCAGCTTGGCCGTGTAGGTGGGGTTGAACACCAGGTCCCACACGTTTGCAGGCAGAGGCGTTGCGCCCAGCGCTTTGGCCACCTTGGTCTTGTTGATGCCGACGGTGGTGTAGCTCCAGGCCCATGGCACGACATAGTCGTTGCCCGGGTCGACGTTGTTGAGCTTGGCCATCAGCTCGGGGTCGAGGTTGCCGTAGTTGGCGATCTTGCTCTTGTCGAGCTTGGCCAACAGGCCACCGTCGATCTGCGCCTTCACGAACACGGCGCCCGGCACCACGATGTCGTAGCCGCTGTTGCCGGCCACCAGCTTGGCTTGCAGTGCCTCGTTGTTCTCGAAGGTCTGGTAGTTGACCTTGATGCCGCTTTCCTTCTCGAAGTTGGCGACCATGTCCTTGGCGATGTAGTCGGGCCAATGGTAGATGTTGAGCACCTTCTCCTCGGTCGGCTCGGGCGCCGGCGCGGGAGCCGCGGCCACCGGGGCGGGC
>JAQGMQ010000284.1 GCA_028292305.1 Rhodoferax sp. | reverse complement strand
GGCTGGGCCTGCGATGGTGGGGGGCGGCGGGATCAGGGCTGGCGTTGTTTGAGCGCAGCGAGTTTAGCCAGACCCCCGCCGACACCCGCCAGTGCAGGTTTGCCCGCAGCGCAGCGCAGGGTCCCAGACTGCGGGTCGCCTTTCTTTTGCCTACGTTTCTTTGGCGAAGCAAAGAAAAGTAGGTCGCCCGCCGGGGCGATTCCCGGCCAGCGGCGTCAACATGCATTGACAAATCAACCAGACTTAAAAACCGAAACCCTTCGCCGAGCTAAAAACAAACGAACAGCCGGCAAAAAACCGCCAAAGCGCGCAGCGAAGATAATCCCCCCATGTCCTCCCCCAAAGTCCTCTTCGGCTTCCACGCCGTCGGCGTGCGACTCAAAACCGCCCCCAAATCGATCATCGAGATCTACTACGAACCCACGCGCCGCGACGCTCGTATGCGGCAATTCCTCGAAAAAGCAAATGAAGCCGGCGCCCGGCTCATCGAAGGCGACAGCCTGCGCCTGGCCAAGCTCTGCGGCAGCCATGGCCACCAGGGCGTGGCGGCGCGGGTCGAGCCTATCCCGCAGGTGCATTCGCTCGACGATCTGCTAGACGCCATCGAGGGCCCGCCCCTGCTGCTGGTGCTTGACGGCGTGACCGATCCGCACAACCTCGGCGCCTGCCTGCGGGTCGCCGACGGCGCGGGCGCGCATGCGGTGATCGCGCCCAAGGACCACGCGGCCGGCATCAACGCCACCGTGGCCAAGGTCGCCAGCGGCGCGGCCGAGACGGTGCCGTATTTCATGGTCACGAACCTGGCGCGCACGCTGGGTGAGCTCAAGGAACGCAGCATCTGGTGCATCGGCACCAGCGACCAGGCACCCAAGACGCTGTACCAGGTCGACATGAAAGGCCCGGTGGCGCTGGAGCTCGGCGCCGAGGGCGACGGCATGCGCCAGCTCACGCGCAAGACCTGTGACGAGCTGATCGGCATCCCCATGCACGGCGCGGTGGAAAGCCTCAACGTGTCGGTGGCCAGCGGCGTCTGCCTCTACGAAGCGCTGCGCCAACGGCTCTGAAGGCCGGGCCGGCCGGGGTCTGCGCCGGGTTCAGGCAGCCGTCGCCATGAGGCGCAGGTTCTGCACGGCCGCGCCCGCGGCACCCTTGCCCAGGTTGTCGAGCACCGCACTCAACACGATCTGACCCGTGCGTTCGTTGCACGCCACGGCCAGGCTCATGTCGTTCGAGCCGTTGTGGATTTGCGGGTCCAGCCCGGTCAGCGGCGCGTCGGACGACATCGGCAGCACACACACATGCGCCGCACCGCGGTAGCGTTCACTGAGGCATGCATGGATGCGCGCACCCGACACACCCGCGGGCAGCAGGCGCGTGTGCAGCCCGATGGTGAGCACGATGCCCTGCCGGTAGCTGCCGTAGGCCGGCACGAAAATCGGCCGGATCGCCAGGCCGGCGTAAGCCTCCATTTCGGGCACGTGTTTGTGTTCGAGCGCCAGGCCGTAGACGGTCAGCGCAGGCGCGCCCGCACCGGCCTCGTGGGCTTCCGCACCGGCCCGGCCTTGGCCCGAATAGCCCGAGACCGCGTGGATGACGAGCGGGTAGTCGGCGGGCAGCAGGCCGGCATCCGTCAGCGGTCGCAGCAGCGCCACAGCAGCCGGTTGCGCCCATCAACGAAGCCTTCGCCCGCGACTGGCCCGAGGCCGTTCGCATGAACCTGCTCGACGACAGCCTGTCGGCCGATCTGGCGCGAGAAGGCCGGGGGCTGGACGCGGCCATGCATGCGCGGTTTCTGGCGCTCGCCGACTACGCGGTGGCCACGGGCGCCGAGGGCATTCTGTTCACCTGCTCGGCCTTCGGGCCCTGCATCGACGCCGTGGCGGCGCGTTACCCGGCCATGCCGGTGCTCAAACCCAACGAGGCCATGGTGGTCGAAGCCCAGGCGGGTACCGGCCGGCTTGGCCTGGTGGCCAGCTTTGCGCCGACGCTGGTGTCGATGCCGCCCGAGTTCGGCGCCGGCATGGCGCTCGACACCGCGTTGGCCGAAGGCGCGCTCGACGCACTCAACCGGGGTGACGGCGCGCGGCACGACGCGCTGATCGCCGCTGCCGCACAACGGCTTGCCAAGAACGGCTGCACCCGCATCGCGTTGGCGCAGTTCAGCATGGCGCGGGCCCGGGCCGCGTGTGAAGCGGCCACGGGTCTGCAGGTGTTGACAACGGTGGACAGTGCGGTCGCGGCGCTGCGCCGCCGGCTCGCCTGAAACACATCATCATCCACAGGATCACCCATGGCGCATGCCCTGCCATCCAGCAACACCGCTCCCGCCGCCGTGCGGCCCGATGAACTCGCCACCCCCGAGGTCCGCCAGGCCCGGGTGGAACTGGCGGCCTGCTTCCGCATGGCGGCGCGCCAGGGACTGCAGGAACGCATCTGCAACCACTTGTCGGCCGTGCTGCCGGGCCGCGACGACCTGTTTCTGGTGAATGCCTACGGCTGGGCCTTCGAGGAAATCACCGCCTCGAGCCTGCTGGTGTGCGACTTCCACGGCAACGTGGTGGCCGGCGAGGGCGTGCCCGAGATCACGGCCTTCTACATCCATGGCCGGGTGCACCTGCGGCACCCACGTGCCCGTGCCGTGTTCCACACCCACATGCCGAACGCCACGGCGCTGGCCATGCTCGAAGGCCCGCCCTTGTTGTGGGCCGGGCAGACGGCGCTGAAGTTCTACGGCCGCACCGCGGTGGACCCGACGTTCAACGGCCTGGCGCTCGACACCTCGGAAGGCGACCGCATTGCCGCGGCTATCGGCGACGCCGACGTGATCTTCATGAAGAACCACGGCGTGATGGTGGTGGGCGGCAGCATCGCCGAAGCCTGGGACGACCTGTACTACCTGGAGCGCGCCTGCGAAGTGCAGCGTCTGGCCCAGGCCACGGGCCGCCCGTTGCAGCCGATCGCCCCCGAGGTGGCCGCGCGCACCTATGCGCAGATGCGCTCGGGCGGCCGCGACAGTGCGCGCCGCCATCTGCAGAGCCTGCTGCGCATCCTGGCGAAGAGCGAGCCCGACTTCGCTTCGTGACGCGCTGACCTGACTACAGCGCGTCCAGCGATTTCGGCTCGCTGACCTGTACCGGGTTGTGTTCCGACCGGTAGCGAGCCGCCATTTCATAGGCCGCCTTGCGCACCCGCATCACCGAGCCGATGGGCCGGTGCGCGGCCAGGCCGTGCCAGGGGCTGAAGGCCATGCCGTCGTTCACCGCCTGCACGCGGGCTTCGCTCCACGACGGCTGCGGCGCCACCGTGATGCGCGCCACCGCCACATAGGGGCTGGTGTCTTCGGGCCACACCACCGAGGCGTCTTCGATGGGCATGGTGTCCAGGTCGAGACACAGCTGCACCCGCAGCTCCCAGGTGCCGCCCTGGGTCTGAAAATGCTGCACCACGGCTTCGCGCAGCGCGTCGGGCCGGTCGCCGATGTCCACCGGCGCGTCTTTCAGGGCCAGCAGTTCAGGCGACACCGGTGCCAGCGACAGTTTGGCCATGTACGGGCCGAACAGGATCGGCACCTGGGTGTAGTAGGTTTCGCCCAACGGGTGGGTGGCCGGGTGCCCGCCCATCGACTTCAGCATCGCGCTCCCGCCGCCGACCTTCTCGAGCAGGTTTTCGATGCCGCGCAACGCGGTGGCCAGCACGTTCTTGGCGCCGGGCGCCTTGTCGGTGGTGCCGGCCAGCAGCTTCAAGTTGCCCAGGAATTTCTTGGCGGTCGGCGCGCTAAAGGCCGGGCCGTTGACCATCACGAAATCCTGCGTGCTCGCGCCTTCCGAGCCGGGCAGGCGCGCCCCTTGCACATCGAGCAGTTTGATGGCCATGCCGCGTGGCGTGGACACCTTGTCCTCCAGCAAGTCACCGGGTGTGGACGACAGCCGCATCACCACGGGGTGCACGCCGGGCTGGGCAAACGCGCCTTGCGCCAATACCGCGGGCAGGCCGGCCAGCACCTGCAGCTCGCCGCGCAGCAGGCCGTGGCTTTTTGCATGCACGCTGCGGTAGGCGTGGCCTTCGTCCTTGCGCACGGTTTCGCTGATCTTGCGCAGCGTGTCGACCATTTCGCGGGTGGTTTCGGCTTCGTCTTCCTCGGGCTGCTCGTACGACGCGTCGTAGGGCAGGGGGGCGAGCGGTGCGCGCGCGGCGGCGGTCGGGGTCAGGTCATCGTTCGGCATCGTGGGTCCTCGTTTTTGATTGGAGATAAGAAGTCAGGCCAGCGCGCCGTGTTCGGTCGCGGGCTGGGGTGCCGGTGCCGTCATGCGCAGGCGCACGGGTATCGCCTTGGCGGCGGGCACCTTGCTGCGTTCGGCATGGTGGGCCAGCGGCATCAGCGGATTGCATTCGGGAAAGTAGCCGGCCACGCAGCCCGGCGGGATGTCGAACGCGGTGACGCGCAAGCCGGCCACGGCGCGGTGGAAGCCGTCGTTGACGGCGGTCTCGGCGGTCACCGTGGCGCCGTCCTGCAGGCCGAGCCGGGCGATGTCCTGCGGGTTCATCATCAGCACCATGCGGGTGCCGTAGATGCCGCGGAAGCGGTCGTTCAGGCTGTAGACGGTGGTGTTGAACTGGTCGTCGCTGCGCACCGTCATCAGGCGCAGGGTGTCGGCATCGGGCTCGGGCGTGTCGGGGTCGGCACCCAGTGACTTGGGGCTGATGAAGACGGCCTTGCCGCTCGCCGTCTTCCACTCGCGGTGGCGTGCGGCGATCGGCCGTTGAAAGCCGCCCGGTGTGCGGAAGCGGCCATTGAAGTCGCCGAAGATCGCGGGCCAGGTGGCTTCGATGGCGTTGCGCACCAGCGCGTAGTCGCCCACCCATTCGGTCCAGGGCACCTTCGGATTGGGCGCCAGCGTGGCCATGGCGATCGAGGCCACGATCGAGGTCTCGGAGCGCAACGTGGCCTCGGCCGGTGCGGCGACCCCGTCGGACGCGTGCATGAAGCCCGTCGAGTCTTCCACCGACACCG
>JAQGMQ010000274.1 GCA_028292305.1 Rhodoferax sp. | reverse complement strand
ATCAACGAAGGGCTGGAAATGGCGCGCCAGCTGCTGCTCGACGTGCTTGCCATCGGCCTGCCGGTGGGCACCGAGTTCCTGGACCTGCTGTCGCCGCAGTTCATCAGCGACCTGGTGAGCTGGGGCGCGATCGGCGCACGCACGACCGAAAGCCAGAGCCACCGCCAACTGGCCAGCGGCCTGAGCTGCCCGGTCGGCTTCAAGAACGGAACCGACGGCGGCGTCAAGGTGGCCAGTGACGCGATGCTGGCCGCGCAGTCCGAACACGCCTTCATGGGCATGACCAAGATGGGCCAGGCCGCCATCTTCGAAACCCGCGGCAACGACGACTGCCACGTGATCCTGCGCGGCGGCAAGCAGCCCAACTACAGCGCGGCCGACGTCGACGCCACCTGCAAGCTGCTGCAAGGCGCCGGCCTGCGCCCACAGGTGATGGTGGACGTGTCGCATGCCAACAGCAGCAAGGTCTACCAGCGCCAGATCGAGGTCGCCGCCGATGTGGCGGCGCAGATCGCCGCCGGGGATCGGCGCATCGTGGGGCTGATGGTGGAAAGCCACCTGCAGGAAGGTCGGCAGGATATCGTGCCGGGGCAGCCGCTGCGGCAAGGGGTTTCGGTGACGGATGCGTGCATCAGCATGGCGCAGACGGGGCCGGTGTTGCTGGGGTTGGCGGATGCGGTGCGGCTGCGGCGGGTTCGGAGTTGACGTGTGTCTTCAGTTGCTGACTCAGCGGCCGGGGCGGGCGGTGACCACCGCGGCACCACTCAACTCCGAAACCGCCGCCGCGTCAGCGCCAGTGCCACCCAGAACGCCACCACCGTGGTCCCGACCAGAACACTGCCATGCCGCCAAGGATGTGCGGGCCACTGGTCCATGAACAGTGGCCTCACCAACTCAACCGCGTTCGTCAGTGGCAACCAATCCGAGATCACCCGCACCACCGGCGGCAACTGCTCCCTCGGGAAAAACACGCCGCACAAAAACATCATTGGCGTCAGCACCAGCGTGAAGTAATAAGTGAAGAAGTCATAACCCTTGGCCAGCGCGTTGAAGATCAGCGCGATGCTTGAAAACATGATGCCCACGCCCAGCAGCACTGGCCAGGCCACCAGCAGTTTCGGGCTGTGGCTGATGCCCAGCGCCAGCATCACGCAGAGGATCGCGCTCACGGTGAAGATCGCCTTGAAGGCGGCCCACAGCATCTCGGCCAGCACCACGTTGTCCAGGCTCACCGGCGCGTTCATGATGCCGTCCCAGGTCTTCTGTACGTGCATGCGCGAGAACGCCGAATACAGCGCTTCAAAGGAAGCCGCGTTCATCGCGCTCATGCAGATCGAGCCGCTGGCCAGGAACAGGATGTACGGCACCTTGGTGTTGCCGTCGCCGCCCACGCTCACCTGCCCCACCAGCGCGCCCATGCCGTAGCCGAACGCGACCAGCCACATCAGCGGCTCGGCGATGTTGCCGACCAGGGGGGGGATGGCCAGCTTGCGCCACACCAGCAGATAGCGCATGAATACCTGCCACCAGCGGCCCGACAGCGAAGGGGCTCGCCAAATGGAAGGCGCGGTGGAAGTCGATGGGTGTGCGGTCATGCGTCCTCGCGGATCTGCCGCCCCGTGAGTTTGAGGAAAAGATCTTCCAGGTTCGCCGGCCGGTGCAGTGTGCGCAGCTGGCGGCGCTCGGGGGTTTCGGTCATGGCGGCCATCACTTCGCGGGCGTTCTGGGTGTAGAAGAACACGGTCTCTCCGCTCACCTCGACACGCGCGGCCAGGGCACGCAGCTCGGCATGGGCGGGGTCGTTGGCCAGTGCCAGCGCGCCTTGGCCGTAGACCTCGACCACGTCGGGTTCGAGGTGCTGTTCGATCAGGTCGCGCGGGCGGCCTTCTGCGATCTTCTTGCCGTGGTCGAGCACCAAGAGGCGCGAGCACAGGCGTTCGGCCTCGTCCATGAAATGCGTGGTCAACAGGATCGATTTGCCCTGTTGCAGCAGGCGCTGCAGCCGTTCCCACATCAGGTGCCGCGCCTGCGGATCGAGGCCGGTGGTGGGCTCGTCGAGCAGCAACAGCTGCGGGTCGTTGACCAGCGCGCGGGCCAGGCTCAGGCGGCGTTTCATGCCGCCCGACAGCTCGCCGGGCCGTGCGTTCTGTTTGCTGCTCAACGCGGCGAATTCCAGCAGTTGCGGCACGCGGGCGCGCACATCGGCATCACGCAAGCCGAAGTAGCTGCCGAAGACGCGCAGATTCTCGGCGCAGGTGAAATCGGGGTCGAGCGTGTCGAACTGCGTGACCACGCCCAGCCTGGCCTTGATGGCCAGCGCGTCGCGCGGCATCGACAGGCCGAAGGCGTGCACCTCGCCGCTGTCGGGCACGGTCTGGCCGAGGCACATGCGGATGGTGGTGGTCTTGCCGGCCCCGTTCGGGCCGATCACGCCAAGGCATTCACCGGGCGCGATGGCAAACGACAGGTCGTCGACCACCGTGTTGTCGCCATAACGCTTGTTCAGGTGCTGCACATCGAAGAGGGCTTGCTGCATGGATGGCATTGTGGCCGCATCGTCGAGTGGACGGCGCAGCTCATTCCCGCGGCTTGAAACCGAGTTCCTTCAGCACGGCCTGCGCAGCGGCGGGCGCGCGCTCTTTCGCGCCGTTGATGAAGAACATGAACACGTCGCGGCTGGATGCCTTGGTCACTTTGCCCGCCGGCTTGGTCTCGATGAGCGGCAGGCCTTTCGGCGTGCCGCCCTCGGCCCAGGTCTGCGCATGCGCCGCCCACTGCGCGAGTTCCTTCGGCGGGTAACCGGCCTTGAGTTTTTCGCTGCTGCGCATCAGGCGGGCGTAGATGAAGTTTGCGCTGGTGTCGGCGAACGATGGAAATTTGTCGGAGTCGGTGAACACGGTGGCGCACTTGTATTTGCGGGCCAGCGCCAGGTACTCGGGCACCATGAAACTTTCGTGGCGCACGTCCATCACATGGCGCAGCGGCAGGCCGCCGACCTTGTTCGGCAACAGTTTCAAGAAAGCCTCGAAGTCTTCGGCATCGAACTGCTTGGTGGGCATGAACTGCCAGACGATCGGCCCGAGCTTGGGGCCGAGTTCGGCCAGGCCGCTGCCGATGAAGCGCTCGACGGAATCGCCCGCTTCGGCCAGCACACGGCGGTTGGTGGCATAACGCGTGGCCTTCAGCGAGAAGACGAAGTCATCAGGCGTTTCATCGTGCCACTTGGCAAAACTCGCGGGCTTTTGCGTGCTGTAGTAGGTGCCGTTGATCTCGATGGCGCTGAGCTGGCGGCTGGCATAGCCCAGCTCCTTGGTTTGCGCCAGGCCCTTGGGAAAGAAGTTGTCGCGCCAGGGCGCGAAAGTCCAGCCGCCCACACCCACGCGGATGTCCACCGCGGATTTCTTAGAAGTCGTTGCCATGCGAGTCCCCTCCGTTTCGACGTCACACTTTAGCGTTGGCGCGCCAGTGCCGCGGCAAATCCCGCCATGTCGCGGCGATGGATTACAGTGCCCGGTCTTACTTTTTCACTGCAAACCGTCATGACCACCTTCGGCACCCCTCTTTCTCCCAACGCAACCAAAGTCATGCTGCTCGGCTCCGGCGAACTGGGCAAGGAGGTGCTGATCGCCCTGCAGCGCCTGGGCGTGGAGACCATCGCCGTCGACCGCTACGACAACGCGCCCGGCCAGCAGGTGGCACACCACGCGCGCACCATCACCATGAGCGACGCGGCGCAACTCAAGGCGCTGATCGAAGCCGAGCGGCCAATGCTGGTGGTGCCCGAGATCGAGGCCATCGCCACGCCGATGCTCGAAGAGCTCGAAGCCGCCGGCACCGTGCGCGTCGTTCCCACGGCCCGCGCCGCGCGCCTGACCATGGACCGCGAAGGCATCCGCCGCCTGGCAGCCGAAACCCTGGGCCTGCCGACGAGCCCGTATGTTTTCTGCGACTCGCTGGCCGAACTGCAGGCCGCCATCGACAGCACCACCGGCTACCCCTGCGTGGTGAAGCCGGTGATGAGCTCGTCAGGCAAGGGCCAGAGCAAGATCGACGGCCCGGCCGACGTGCAGAAGGCCTGGGACTACGCCATGGCCGGCGGCCGCGTGAGCCACGGC
>JAQGMQ010000261.1 GCA_028292305.1 Rhodoferax sp. | reverse complement strand
ACCGTGGGCACCGGCCTGGGCAACGCCAGCTATTCGAACCGGTGACGGCCTTGGTCAACCGACGATGACCTACTGCAGCTCGGCGGCCGGGCCGAAGAACTCGTACCGCGCCTGCGCATCGGGCACGCCCAGCGCCTTCAGGCTGCGCTTGACCGAGGCCATGAACGGCTGGGGGCCGAGGAAATACGCGTCGACGTCGCGTGACGCGGGCAGCCATTGCGCCAGGCGTTCCTGGTCGAGCCGGCCGATCGCATGGGCGCCTTCGCCCTCTTCGTCGTAGCAATAAAAACGCTGCAGGCCGGTGTGCTTTTCGGCGATTGCATCGACCACCTCGCGGAAGGCGTGCACCTCGGCGTTGCGTGCGCAGTGGATGAAGTGCACGGGTCGATTGGCTGCCAGCGCCGCGTCGAGCATGGCCAGCGTGGGCGTGATGCCGACGCCGCCGCTGATCAGCACCACCGGCTTCTCGCCCGCCGACAAGGTGAACGCGCCCGCCGGCGGGAACAGGTCGAGCACGTCACCCACCTGCATCTGGTCATGCAGGTGGGTGGACACCACGCCGCCCGCTTCGCGCTTCACGCTGATGCGGTAGCCCACGCCGTTGGCCACGGCCGACAGCGAATAGTTGCGCCGTTGCTCCTGCCCGTTCACCACCAGGCGCAAGCCGATGTACTGGCCCGGCTGGTGCGCCAGCACGGCGCCGCCGTCGACCGGCTCGAAGTGGAACGACGTGATCTCGGCGCTTTCGCGCCGCTTCTTCGCGATGCGAAAGCTGCGCGCACCGCGCCAGCCGCCGTGGCCCGCCGCGTTGGCGGCATAGGCCTGTTCTTCGGCGCCGATGAGGATGTCGGCCAGCTGTCCGTAGGCGGCGCCCCAGGCTTCGATGACGGCGTCGGTGGCGATGTCGGCACCCAGCACTTCGCGGATCGCGCGCAGCAGGCAGCTGCCCACCATCGGGTAGTGGCGCGGCTCGATCTGCAGGCTCACGTGTTTGTTGACGATGCGCCCGGCCAGTTCGCCGATGGCTTCGAGCTGGTCGATGTGTTTGGCGTACATCAACACGCCGTAAGCCAGCGCCCGCGGCTGGGCACCGCTGGCCTGGTGGGTCTGGTTGAACAGCGGCTGCACCTCGGGGTATTCGGCCAGCAGCAGCTTGTAGAAGTGGGTGGTCAGGGTTTCGCCGCCCATCTCGAGCAGAGGCACGGTGGATTTGACGATGGCGCGTTGGGCGGCGGTGAGCATGTTCTTTCCTTCGGATGGTGGATCGGGAATCCCGATCGGTATCGCAACCGGCATGCCAATCCAAAAACACTTGCAAATCAAGGCACTGCGCGGAAGAAGGTCATAACGACTCGCCTAAGATGGAGTCGAATTGATTCATTCAAGAGGTTTTTATGACTCCATCCGCCCTGTTGCAGGCACTGGTGCCGCTGGTGGCCGACCTGTCGCGCGAGTTGAGTGAACACGAACGCTACCGCCGTCTGCTGGAAGCCCTGCGCGCACTTGTGCCCTGCGACGCGGCAGCGCTGCTGCGGCTGGAAGGCGAATGGCTGGTGCCTCTGGCCACCAACGGCCTGAGCCGCGATACGCTGGGCCGGCGCTTTCGCGTGCGCGAACACCCGCGTTTCGAAGCCTTGCTGGCCGCCGGCGGGCCCACGCGGTTCCCGCCCGACAGCCCGCTGCCCGATCCCTACGACGGCCTGGTCGACGGCGTGGAGGGCCAGCTCGAAGTGCACGACTGCATGGGCTGCGCGCTGCAGATGGACGGGCAGCCCTGGGGCCTGCTGACCCTCGACGCACTCGATCCGCAGCGTTTCAAGCCCGCGCATCTGGAAGCGCTGCAGGCCTTTGCCGACCTGGCCACGGCCACGGTGAGCGCGGCAGAACGCATCCACCAACTGGCCACGCGCGCCGACGACGAGCATCTGCGCGCCGAACGCTTTCGGCTGGCCGCGGGCACGCCCACACGCCAGCTTATCGGCCAGAGTGCCGCCCTGCGCCGGCTGTTGAAAGAGATCACGCTGGTGGGTGCGAGCGAACTCACCGTGCTCGTCACCGGCGAGACCGGCGTCGGCAAGGATCTCGTGGCCCAAGCCATCCACGCCTGTTCGCCCCGCGCCGACCGGCCGATGGTCAGCCTCAACTGCGCCGCCCTGCCCGACACGCTGGTCGAGAGCGAACTCTTCGGACACGTGCGCGGCGCCTTCACCGGCGCCGTGGGCGAACGCCGCGGCAAGTTCGAGCTGGCCGACGGCGGCACGCTGTTCCTCGACGAGGTGGGCGAGCTGCCGCTGGCGGTACAGGCCAAGATGCTGCGCGTGCTGCAAAGCGGCCAGCTGCAACGCGTGGGCTCCGACCGCGAACACCGCGTGGACGTGCGCCTCATCGCCGCCACCAACCGCGACCTTGCCGCCGAGGTGCGCGCCGGCCGCCTGCGCGCCGACTTCTACCACCGCCTCAGCGTCTACCCGCTGCACGTGCCGCCGCTGCGCGAACGCGGGCGCGACGTGTTGCAGCTCAGCGGCAGTTTTCTGGAAGAAATGCGCTCGCGGCTCGGGCTCGGCGGGCTGCGCCTGGATGGCGACGCGCAGGCCGCGTTGCTGGCCTACGACTGGCCGGGCAACGTGCGTGAGCTGGAGCACCTGATCGGCCGCAGTTGCCTGAAGGCGCTGGGCCGGCAGCAGCCGAGGCCCCGCATTTTGACCTTGACGGCGGTCGATCTCGACCTGGCGCCTGCGGGTGGCACGCCGGCGCCCACCGCCGCGCGCGAAGCCCCGCCGGCGGCCGCTGGCGAGGTCATGGGCAAGGGGTTGCGGCAAGCCGTCGAGGACTACGAGCGCACGCTGGTGGGGGAGTGTCTGGCGCGGCACCGGCAGAGCCTGGCGGGGGCGGCGCGGGAGTTGCGGGTGGATCGGGCGAATCTGGCGCGGTTGGCGCGGAGGTTGGGGGTGCATCCGGGGGAGTGACTTGGGTCTTCGGGTGGTGACTCGGGTGGGTGGTGTGCGGTCTGCTGACTCCGTTCGCCCTGAGCCTGTCGAAGGGTCTGGCTCGGTCTTCAAGCCTGGTTGATTTGTCAACGTTGGTTGACGTCGCTGGCCGGTAGTCGCACCGGCGGGCGAGTAACTTTTCTTGTGCGAACAAGAAAAGTCACCAAAAGAAGTCGCCCCCGCTGTCTGCGATCCTCCGCTTTCGCTGCGGATACCCTGCGGTGCTCGGTTTCTGCGGGGTC
>JAQGMQ010000233.1 GCA_028292305.1 Rhodoferax sp. | reverse complement strand
TGGCGGCCGTGGCGGGGGCTGGTGGCCTGGGCGCGGCGGTCCTGGTCGAACGGCTGCCGGATACGTGAACGCCGCCTGGCGGCGTCCTAGCCGATGACGCGGAAGTAGTCGTCCACCGGGCCGCGTGCGGTGCGGGTCTGGTTCACCGGGGCCTGCGGATCGGCATGCCCCAGGGCCATGCCGCAGACCACGCGTGTGCCTTCAGGCAGGTCGAGACTTCGGCGAATCAGGTTGGGATAAGAGGCCATCGCTCCGATGGCACAGGTGGCCAGGCCCTCGGCCTGCGCGGCCAGCATCAGGCCGTACAGCGCCATCCCCAGATCCATGTAGCCGCCCGGGCCGAAGTCGTGCGCCAGCGTGACGACCAGGGCCACGGGGGCGTGGAAGAAGCTGAAGTTGCGCGCAAATTGTTGGTCGCGGCCTGGCTGGTCTTCGCGGGCGATGCCCAGCGCCGCATACAGCGCCTGCGCGGACGCGACCTGCCGGCGGCGCAGCGCCATCGGCATGGGTTGCGGAAAATAACCGTAGTCTTCCGGCTCCTGCGCTTGGGCCTGCCAGGCCTGGATCAAGCCTTCTGACAGTTGCTGCCTGGCCTGGCCTTTGACCTGGATGAAGTTGCCCGGTTGCAGATTGGCGCCGCTGGGCGCCTGGCGGGCCCGTTGGACCAGCTGGCGTACCAGGGCATCCGATACGAGGGTGGGGAGATAGGCGCGTACCGAGCGGCGCGCATCGCTGAGGGAGCCGAACAGACCAGACGCGTCACCGGGAATAAACATGAAGCAGCGCACGCGCAGAACGCGGGGACATACCGCGGCCCGATTTTAATGGGGCGCTGCGGATGTATTCAGGGCCGGCGCCGCGCCGGCTTCAGGCGAGCGGCCTTGCGGCCGGCGCCATCCATCAGTTCAGGCTGGACGCGCCGCTGGCCTTCGGTGCCGCGGTGACCACGCGGTTGCCCGACTGGTCGTCGGCGTTGCCCAGCGCCTCGCCCGGGTAGGCGCTGTCGGACGTCATGGCCGCGTAGTGGTGCGTCGCCTGCGGCAACTGCGCACGCACTTCGGCGCGGGTGGTGTGGCTCGGGGTCGTTGCCAGCAGGACCGGGAATGCGTTGTCGGAAGTCTGGGCGCGGTTGGGTGCGTCGGCCAGCACGGCGGCACGCACTTCGGCGCGGGTCAGGCCGGGGGCCGTGGCCACCACGGTAGGTGGGTAATCGTTGTCGGAGAACCGAGCCACGTTGTTTGAACTGTCGCCGGCGAATGCCGCCGTAGCCGACAGGGAAACCACTGCAAACAGAGCGGACGAGATGATTCTGGAGGTGTTCATGATGCGATATCCTTTTAAAACTTGAACTATGGATTCCATGAAGAACGCCGCTTTGGGGGCACTGCTTCTTCGTGGCCAGAGAGGGCAAGATCGCTGTCTCTGTGGGTTCAAGTAGACCGGAATATCACGCCGCAAAACGCGGTCCGAACGAACCGCGGTGTTCCGATTCCGTGAACAATCAACACCGTGCAGCGCGGGTCGGAAAGGGCCCGGGCACCACGCGCCGTGACGGCGGCGCGGCCGTCGGCGTCAGGCCACCGGTGCCAGCATCACGGCACGCCAGCGCGTCACTTCCGACTTCACGAAACGGTCGAATTCGGCCGGCGTGCTGGTCTTGGCCGTGAGGCCCCAGTCCGAAAATTTCTTCTGGTTGTCGGGCGTCTCCAGCGTCTTGCGCAGGGCCTGCTGGATGCGCTCGACGAGCGCCTGGGGCGTACCGGCCGGCGCGAACACGCCGCCCCAGCTCGACACCTCGTAACCCGGCACGCCGCCCTCGGCCACGGTGGGCAGATCAGGGAAGGCGTCGATGCGCGTGGCGGTGGTGACGGCCAGCGCGCGCATCGCGCCCGACTTGATGTGCGGCGCCACGGCCGACACCGGGTCGATCATCACCGACAGGCGCCCGCTGATCAGGTCCGGATGGGCCTGGCTGCTGCCCTTGTAGGGCACTTCGAGCAGCTTCGTGAGCCCGGCCTTCTGCGCCAGCAGGCGTGTCGCCAACTGCTGCGAACTGCCTTCGCCGGTGTGGCCGAAGGACAGCTTGCCCGGGTTGTCCTTGGCATAACGGATCAACTCGGCCATGCTCTTGATCGGCAGCCGCGGGTCGATGGCGACCACCAGCGGCGTGAGGTGGGTTTGCGACACCGCGATGAAATCCTTGTTGACGTCGAAGCTCAGGTTTTCCACCACCAGCGGCATGGTGGCCATGCTGGATGCGGCCTGCAGCAGCGTGTAGCCGTCGGGTGCGGCGGTGGCCACGGCCTGCGTGCCGATGACCTGCGAGGCGCCGGGCCGGTTGTCCACCACGAAGGTGGCATTCCATTCGTTGCCGATGGCGTGGGTCCAGGTGCGGGCCACCAGGTCGCTCGGGCCGCCGGGGGCAGTCGGCACGATCACCTTGATCGGGCGCGTGGGCCAGGCCGGCGCCTGCGCCCGCACCAGGGTCGGCACCAGGCCGCCGCAGCCCAGCCAGCCTGCCGCCAGCACACCGCGCATCAGAAAATCGGAACGTTTCATGTCTCTCTCCTTGAAAGTGGATGTTCTTGGCGCCGGTGTCAGCGCTTCTTCAGGTCGAACACATGGCGTTGCACCGCGTGTTTGTCGATCCAGTCCCAGTCGTAGGTCACGCCCAGGCCCGGGCCGTCCGGCACCGGCACGGTGCCGTTGCGGTCGATGCAGTCGATCTGGTCGGTGTAGCCGCAGGTGTAGACGGGCGGCACGACATTCGGGCAGTCGGGGCCGACCAGCGCCACTTCGTAGTAGTTGGAGTTGCGGATCGCGCCCATCACGTGCCGGTGCGCCGGGCCGACGGCATGGA
>JAQGMQ010000231.1 GCA_028292305.1 Rhodoferax sp. | reverse complement strand
ACAGGGCAATGATCGCCAACGCCCGCATCCTCGGAGCGTCCAATTGGCAGCTGACGCGCTCGGTGATCGTCCCATCGGCAATGAGCTGGATCTTCGCCAGCCTGCATGTCAGCTTCGGCTTCGCCATCATCGGTGCGATCGTTGGTGAGTTCGTCGGCGCCCGCTACGGCATCGGTCTGCTGATCAACATCGCCAAGGGATCCTTCGACGCGGCCGGCATGTATGCCGCGATCGTCGTCGTCATGGTGGTGGCGCTCGGCGCGGAATACCTGATGACGATGGTCGAGGATCGCCTGGCGAAATGGCGTCCCCAGCCACTGCACGAGACGCAGTAAGCGAAGTGTTTAGCTGCCCGCCAGCGGCAGCCGCACCTCGACAACCAGGCCGCCGGTCGCGCCATCCCCGAGGGTGACGCGACCGCCGGCATTTTCGACAACCTCGCGCACGATGGCCAGCCCGAGCCCGCTGCCGTCGTCAGTCGAACCGGCGATACGGTAGAAACGCTCGAAAACTTGGTCTCGTTCGTCCTTGGGGATTCCAGGCCCGTCATCGGAGACTGTCAGCACGGCCTCATCGCCAAGTGCGGTCGGCTTCACTGTGACGCTTCCGCCCGGGGGCGTGTGGCGCAACGCATTGTCGACCAGGTTCACGATCATCTCGCGCAGCATGGTGCCGTCGCCGACCACGGTCACCGGCCCGGCCTCATCGAGGCCAAGATCGATATCGCGGCCGATGGCCACCGGCGCATGGGTCTCCAGCACCTGTCGAGCTGCCTCGGTCAGGTCGACACGGTCGGCGCGCGGCCGTCGGCTGCCTGGCTCGGCCCTCGACAGGGTCAGTAGCTGCTCGGCCAGACGCGCCAGGCGACCGGAGCTCGCCTGCAGCGCAACCAGCGCTTCATGGCGGGCATCGGGACCAGTTTCTCGCAGCGCGTAGCTCGCCTGCGTCGACATCAACGCCAGCGGCGTGCGCAACTGGTGCGCGGCGTTGGCAATAAAGCGGCGCTGCGACGCCATCTGCGCGCGCACGCGTGCCATATAGGCGTTGAGTGCATCGATCAGCGGCCGGATTTCACTCTGGGCGCCCGGCACTTCCACCGGGTCGAGGTCGCTGCGATCTGGCGAGCGCACCGCATCGCGCAGCCTGATCAGCGGCCCGAGGCCCCGGTGGAGACCAAGCAGCACGAACAGGCCTGCAATCGCCACCAGCGCCAGCTGCTGTGTGAAGGCGCCAAACCAGAGCCGCTGCACCATCGCATCATGTCCGGCAAGCGTAACGCCGACAGTGACCGTTATCGGCGAGTCTTCGCCGGCACCGACCACCGCCTGGCTGAAGGTCAGCAGCCGCAGCCGATGGTCGCGATAGGTTGCTTCGGCGCTGGGCGGCAGCGTTGCCTCCGGCAGGTTGGGATAGCCGGTCAGCAGCCGCCCTTGCGCGGTCTTGACATGGTAGTAGACGCTGTCGCGGTCGCCGGTATCGAACATCTCGATCGCCGCCGGCGGTATCGTGGCATCGAGCACGCCATCGGTCATGGTGACCTGCTCCGCAATCGCCCGTGCCGAACCCAGCAGCATCCGGTCGGTTACGAGATCGGCAGTGGCCAGCGCACTGCCATGGCTGGTCCATAGATTGATGGCGACAAGCCCGGCCAGCGGCAGCACCACCCAGGCCAGGAGCTGCAGGCGGAGGCTATTGATCCTCATGGCGCAACAGATAGCCCAGGCCACGCAGCGTCACGATCTGGACCCGCGATCCGTCGAGCTTCTTGCGCACGCGGTGCACATAGATCTCGATGGCGCTTGGGTCGGCATCGGTCTCGAAATCGTAGATCGCCGCCGACAGTGCCGCCTTGCTCACCGTGCGTCCGGCTTTTACCATCAATTGCTCCAGCACGGCATGTTCGCGTGGCGTCAATGCCAGCGTTTCGCCGGCCAGTGAAAACAGCCGCGTGTTGGTGTCGAAGACGAGATCGCCGCAGGCAACGACAGGTGCGGTCCGGTCGTTGGCGCGTCGCAGCTGGGCCCGGATGCGCGCCTCCAGTTCCTCGATCTGGAAAGGTTTGGCCAGATAATCGTCGGCGCCCTCGTTGAGGCCCTTGACCCGTCCGTCGAGGCTGGCATTGGCGGTCAGCACGATCACCGGAACGCGGTTGCCGCGCGCCCGCAATGTCCGCAACACTTCGAGGCCGCTCATGCGCGGCAAGGCGAGGTCCAGGATCACCAGCGCATGATCACCGGCGGCCAGGGCATGCTCGACATCCTCGCCGTCATGGACGATGTCGACAACGTAATTTGCCTGCCGCAAGGTCTTGGCCAGCCAATCCGCCAGCTCATGATTATCCTCGACCAGCAGCAGCCGCATTTTCTATCCCAGTTTCGGGGCGCTGCCCATTGCGGATCCTTGCTCCTTTGGCGGACGCCATGCAGGCTGGGCCTGGCCGCTGTCCCGTAAAATCAGTGCACCCGATAACGGATAATATTGATCCGGTCCCGACGCAAACGCTTGGCTGTTTTGGCCACGAAAAGGCTGTTCTCGGGCCCGCAATGTCCTTTTATGCTTAATAATCGAACCGAACGGTTCGTTTCTGTTGACAGACCGTGCAGCACAGGGTGAACGACGGCTAAGAAAACGCCTGGATGCTAAGAGCCAGGTAGAGATTAAGATATTGAAATAAATAGAGAAAAATTGGGTAGTGGGGAGCTTCGTTGACATTTCAAGCGCCGGATTCAGGTGGCGGCGGAACATCTTCGTGATTGGAACCAACAGTCCGACCAACCCATTTTGGGGTGGTCCGAGCGACGCGAATTCCTCCCAAGGCACACGCCACTAGACGGACAGAACTACGAAATACTGGAGTAACGACAATGACCAAGATCGCACTTACCGCCGCCGCCATCCTCGTCGCCACGGGCGCCGCTTTTGCCGGCAGTGACAATTTCCAATCGAACAACGTCAATCAGCCTGCCGTGACGCAGTCGATCGACAATTCGTCCACCGGTTCGATCCAGAATCACGGCGCGGCCGTCCAGAAGCCGGTCACACAGGGCAGCGACAGGGACCTTTTCGGTAACCACTGATCGCGCCGCGTCAAACCAATCAATCAAATCTCGAATTAGGAGTACTTAAAATGACCAAGATCGCACTCACCGCAGCCGCTATCCTCCTTGCTACGGGCACGGCTTTTGCCGGTAGCGACAATTATGGCTCGGACAACGTGAACCAGCCCGCTGTCACCCAGTCGACGACCAGGCATTCCGCTAATTTCGACAATGCCAATATCGACAACTCGTTTACCGGCTCCATCCTGAAGCCGAACCAGGTGCAGGGCGACGCCAATGCCAATGTGCCGGCTCAGTCGGGCCAAGGCATCTGGGGTCATTGATTTCCAAACGTCCTTGACCACAA
>JAQGMQ010000105.1 GCA_028292305.1 Rhodoferax sp. | reverse complement strand
ATCACCAGCTTGCCCTTGTATGCGGGCTCCCAGAGCGCGGTGTACGAAGGCACCTGCTTGAGCTTGGCCGTGTTGAAGGCCACGCCGGTCATCGACTGCATGTAATTGGCCCACATGCCGTCCATGTGCACGGTGCCGGCCTTGAGCCTGGCCAGGCTCGGGATGTCGGCCGCGGTGAGCTTCTCGAGCACGCCTTCCTTTACCGCGGGGATCATCACCGGGTCGTCCATCAGCACCACCGACATGTACGGCTTGGCGCGGTTGTTGACCATCTTCTCCAGGTTGATCAGGGAGCGCGTGCCTTCGAACAGCAGCTTGCATCCGGTCTGCCGCTCGAACACGGGGATCAGCGGGTCGAGGAAGGCCTTGTGGCTGCCGGCGCCGCCGACCACGATTTCCTTGCCTTTGCCTTGCGCATGCAGCCAGCCCGGCAGGGCGATCGTCGAGGCCGACGCCGCCGCCAGAGCGCGGCTGAAATGGCGGCGGGTAAGTCCCTTGCTTGCTTCTCTCATGAACGCATCCTTTTCGGGCATCGGCCCATCTCGTTGAGGGCGGCGTGGCCCGGGAAGGGGCTGTTTACGCCAAAATAGTGCACAATTTATTTGATATCGAGCACAATTTGAATCGATTGCAAAAAGCGGGCCATGCGTTGCGGTTGGGTGCAACTACCGATAGCGCTCCGCTTGCGGGGATGTCTAAATGCGCTGACTAAAAATTCAGGAGACATCGATGCCCGCTTTTCAACGTTCCACCCGCCGCCTCAAACTTGGCCGTCTGGCAAGCGCCGCGGCGGCCGCCGCCAGCCTGAGCTTCTCGGCCATGGCCCAGCAGACCACCGTCAACGTGGTCGACGTGGGCGGCGCGCTGGCGCTGCTGCAGGACGCCATCACCTCCTACGGCGCCAAACACCCCGAGGTCAAATTCACCTTCACCAAGGCGCCCGCACCCGAGCTGCCGGGCAAGCTGAAGGCGATGCAGGCAGCCAACCGCAGCGACATCGACCTGGTGCTCGGCGGCAACGACGTGCTCTCGGCGGGCATCGAACAAAAGCTGTGGGAGCCGCTGCTGCCCGCGCATGCCGCCAAATTTCCGGGCCTGGCCGACAACTACCTGCCGGTGGTGAAGAAGCTGCAGGAGCTGACGCAAAACCAGGGCCTGACGGTGCTGTATTCGTACGGTGGCCCGCTGCTCGAATACAACCCCGACAAGGTGAAGGCGCCGCCGACCACACCGGCCGAGCTGCTGGCCTACTGCAAGGCCAACCCCAACAAATTGATCTATGCCCGCCCGGCCAACTCGGGCCCGGCACGCACCTTCATGATGGGCCTGCCCTACCTGCTCGGCGACAAGGACCCGAAGGACCCGGTGAACGGCTGGGAGAAGACCTGGGCCTACCTGAAGGACCTGAACACCTGCATCGAGTACTACCCCGGCGGCACGGCCGCGGTGATGAAGGAGGTGGGCGAGGGTTCGCGCGACATGACGGTCACGCTGACCGGCTGGGACATCAACCCGCGTGCGCTCGGCATCGTGCCCAAGGAATACAGGATCAGCGTCTTCAAGAACATGACCTGGGTCAGCGACCCGCAGTACATGATGATGCCCAAGGGCGTGCCGGCCGCCAAGGCCGCGGTGGTGATGGACGTGATGGCCCACCTGCTGAAGCCCGAGCAGCAGGTGCTGGCCTATGAAGGCAAGGGTTACCTGTACCCCGGCCCGGTGCTCACCAACCTGCCCAGCACCAAGGCCTCGAAGGAAGCGCAGGCGCTGCTGAAGGAATACGGCCGCGCCGAATACGAGGACCTGGTCGCCAAGAACCCGCACGCCACGCCGCTGGACGGCAACACCATGGTCAAGGCCTTCCAGATCTGGGACAAGGACATCGGCGCGCAAAAACTCAAATAGACCGGAAAGGCCGGTGTCCTTCAGGTTTTGAGGGACGCCGGTGGCTCCGTATAATCCGCCCATTCCGAGGAGCGCTGCAGCCCCGGGCCCGACGAGACTTCGGGTCAAGGTGCGAGGCTCGGAAACCCGTCCATCAAGTGATAACGGCGCTCACCCACTGCCATTGCGTGAGGTGAGACCGGTCACATCCCCCTCATTCGCGCTCGGCAGTGGCCTACAACATGTACCAACCTGTTTTGGAGCCTCCCATGAACGCAGTTCTCAAGCCTATCCTTACCGCCGATCAGGCGATCGCCGACCTGTCCCTCGCCGCCTGGGGCCAGCGCGAAATCCGCATCGCGGAAACCGAAATGCCCGGCCTGATGGCCATCCGCGAAGAATTCGCCAAGGCCCAGCCTTTGAAGGGCGCGCGCATCACCGGCTCGCTGCACATGACGATCCAGACCGCCGTGCTGATCGAAACCCTGCAGGCCCTGGGCGCCACCGTGCGCTGGGCATCGTGCAACATCTTCTCGACGCAGGACCACGCCGCCGCCGCCATTGCCGCGGCCGGCACGCCGGTGTTCGCCATCAAGGGCGAGTCGCTGAAAGACTACTGGGACTACACCCATTCGATCTTCGACTTCGGCGCCAAGGGCACGCCCGGCGAAGGCCCGAACATGATTCTGGACGACGGCGGCGACGCCACGCTGCTGATGCACCTGGGCCAGCGCGCCGAGAAGGATATCTCGGTGGTTGCCAACCCGACCAGCGAAGAAGAAACCCTGCTGTACGCGGCCATCAAGGCCAAGCTGGCCGTGGACCCGACCTGGTACACCCGCAAGTCGGCCGAGATCATCGGCGTGACCGAAGAAACCACCACCGGGGTGCACCGCCTGAACGAGATGAGCGCCAAGGGCACGCTGCTGTTCCGCGCCATCAACGTCAACGACTCGGTGACCAAGAGCAAGTTCGACAACCTCTACGGTTGCCGCGAGTCGCTGGTGGACGGCATCAAGCGCGCCACCGACGTGATGATCGCCGGCAAGGTGGCCTGCGTGGCCGGCTACGGCGACGTGGGCAAGGGCTCGGCCCAGGCCCTGCGTGCGCTGTCGGCGCAGGTGTGGGTCACCGAGATCGACCCGATCAACGCGCTGCAGGCCGCCATGGACGGCTACCGCGTCGTCACGATGGACTACGCCTGCGAACACGCCGACATCTTCGTCACCACCACCGGCAACAAGAGCGTCATCACGCACGACCACATGTCGCGCATGAAGGACCAGGCCATCGTCTGCAACATCGGCCATTTCGACAATGAAATCGAAGTCGCGTCGATCGAAAAATACGAGTGGGAAGAAATCAAGCCACAGGTCGACCACATCAAGTTCCCCGACGGCAAGAAGATCATCCTGCTGGCCAAGGGCCGCCTGGTGAACCTGGGCTGCGGCACGGGCCACCCGAGCTTCGTGATGTCGGCCAGCTTCGCCAACCAGACCATCGCCCAGATCGAGCTGTTCACCAAGAAGGACGCCTACGAAGCCGGCAAGGTCTATGTGTTGCCGAAGCACCTGGACGAGAAGGTCGCGCGTTTGCACCTGAAGAAGGTCGGCGCGATGCTGACCGAGCTGACCGAAGAGCAGGCGGCCTACATCGGCGTGAGCAAGAACGGCCCGTACAAGGCGGACACGTACCGGTATTGATGGCGCATGGGCGGGCGGCGCCCGCCCTGTGCACACGCATGCGTGCCGACCAGCTCCTCGTCGAACGCGGTCTCGCCGCTTCGCG
>JAQGMQ010000202.1 GCA_028292305.1 Rhodoferax sp. | reverse complement strand
TGCCCGCCCGCCGGGTAACCGATGGCCATCGGGTTCGGCGTGAACAGCGGCTCGCGGCCGCCATAGGGCGCCACCCGGCGCGCGGCCGGCTCGGAGTTCTGCACGATGGCGATGAAGCCCCGGTCGGCTGCCTGCTTCACCAGCGCCGCCAGGCAGCCGATGTGGTGGCTGCGGCGGATGGCGAAGGTGACCACGCCCAGATCGGCCGCGCGCTGCATGCCGAGCCGGATGGCCTGGTCCATCAGCCACAGGCCGGGCAGGTAGTTGCCGTCCCAGACCAGCGTGGCGCCGGTGTCCTTGACCACCTCGGGCTGGCCGGTGAGCGCCATGCCGCCTTTGGCGATGTCGGCCAGGTACAGCGGCGCCATCGCCAGGCCGTGGGTGCGCCGGCCCATGGTGTCGGTCAACACCAGAAGACTTGCCACGGTGGCGGCCTTGTCGGCATCCATGCCGGCAGCGGTGAAGAGCTCGGTGGCGAAGCGCGTGAGGCGGGCGGGGGGCAGGCTTGATGTGAGGGACATGGCTGGTATTGACATGAGATGCGCGGGCTCAGGACTCAGGTCGAGCCCTCGATGGTGTTGCCGGCTTTCTGAACCACCTTGGCCCAGCGCAGCCGGTCTTTGGCGATGAACTGCGTGGTCTCGGCGGGCGCCATGGCGACCACGTCCACACCCGCGTCGCGCAGCTGCGCGCGCAGCGCGGGCTCCTGCACGATGCACACCAGCTCGGCATGCAGCCGCGCCACTTGTTCCTTCGACAGTCTGGACGGCACCACCACGCCTTGCCAGGTGCCGGATTCGAAATCGGTTGCGCCTTGTTCGGCCAGTGTCGGCAGGTTGGGCAGCAGCGGCGAACGCATCTTGCCGGCCACGCCGATGGCCTTCAGCTTGCCGCCCAGCACCTGCGGCAAGGTGGCCGCCATGCCGTTGAGCACGGCCTGGGTGACGTTGGCCACGGTGTCGCCCACCGCCGGTGCGCCGCCCTTGTACGGCACGTGTTGCCACTGCATGCCGGTGATCTGCGCGAGCTGTACGGTGGCCAGGTGGTTGGGCGTGCCCTGGCCGGCCAGGGCCACGTTGAGCTTGCTGCGTTTGGACAGCGCAATCAGCTCCTGCAGATTGTTGGCTTCCACCGAGGGGTGCACGGCCAGCAGATGCGGCGACTGGGCCAGCATGGCCACGCCCTGCAGATCACGCTCCGGGTCGTACGGCAGGGTCTTGTAGATCGATGGGCTGATGGCCAGGCCACCCACATCGCAGAGCAGGAGGGTGTGCTGGTCGGTGGCACTGGCCACGGCAGCCGCGCCGATGTTGCCGCCCGCGCCGGCACGGTTTTCCACCAGCACCGGCACACCCAGCGCATCGGACAGCGGCTTGGTGATCAGGCGCGAAATGATGTCCGAGGTACCGCCCGGCGCGTTCGGCACGATGATGCGCAGCGGCCGGCTGGGCCAGGCCTCGGCGGCCATCGCGCAACGGGTGCCAAGGGTGGCGATCAGTGGCGCGGAGGCGAGCGTGTGCAGCACGCTGCGGCGCGACGGAAGGGCGGTGGATGCGGCCATGGGTCTTGTCTCCAATAGTTGACTCGCCGGCTCTTGGGTCGGCGTGGGGTGAGTAAACCCCGGCCACCGATACGCGTCCAATCCAAATGGGGCATGGATTGATACGCTTGTTGGATCGATGCCCGCGGCCGCCGGTGCGGCCTGTCCTACGCCGCGTTGCGCGCGCCGCGCACGCCGTGCGACCGCGTTGTGGCCAACGATGCAGACACCAACGCACAGGAGCGCACATGACCAAGGCCAAACCCAAAGGGCTTTACGCCAACATCCACGCCAAGCAGGAACGTATCAAGGCCGGCAGTGGAGAACACATGCGCAAGCCCGGCAGTGCGGGTGCGCCGAGCAAGGAGTCTTTCGAGAAGTCTGAAAAGACCGCGCACACCACACGCGCCAGGAAGTCCGGCAAGGACTGACGCCCGCCCGGGCCGCCTTGGGCCTGGCAGGCGGTCGCGTCAGGCGTCGGTCATCACGATCAACACCTGGGCGTCCACGTCGCTGGTGGACAGGTAGACATGGCCCACGCTGCTGTCGAAGTACACCGACTCGGTGGCGCCCAGGGTCACGTCCTCGCCATTCTCGAAACACACGCGCAGCGCACCGGCCAGCACCAGCAGAAACTCCTGCCCCGGGTGCCGGTTGTAGTCTGGGAACTCGGCCAGCGTGCGGGCGCGGATGCGGCTGTAAGCCGGGATCATTTTTTTCTGCGGGAAGTCGACCGCCAGCATGTGGTGGTCGTATTGGTCGCTGCGGTAGTTGGGCGCCTGCTCGATCGCTGAACGCGTGAAGGTCGGCGCCTGGCCATCTTCGGCGCCGGGCTCATCTGGCGCACCGGGTCCGAAGAACTGCGCGATGTCGATGCCCAGCGCACGCGCCACCGCGACGAATTTGTCGTAGCTGATGGACACCTGCCCCAGCTCCATCTTCGACAGCGTGGGCAGCGACACGCCCGAGCGTTCGGCCACTGCGCGCAATGTCAGGCCACGGTGCTTGCGCTCGGCCCGCAGACGCAGCCCCATCTCCTGGCGCTCGATGACCTTGCCCAGGGGCATGGCGATGCGCTGCGGGCGGCTGGCGGGCGAGGTGCTGTCGTTCGCGTGGGGTGGAGATGACATGCCGGTATTTTGCATGTGCCGACGGCGTGGCGCCGTGCGCGCCTGCCGGTCTACAGCTGGAACACGCTCACGCGCTGCGCCAACTGCTCGGCCTGGCTGCGCATCGACGAAGCCGCCGCCGCCGACTGTTCGACCAGTGCGGCGTTCTGCTGGGTCACGCCGTCCATGTCGGCAATGGCCTGGTTGATCTGGTCGATGCCTTGCGACTGTTCCTGGCTGGCCGCCGCGATCTCGGCAATGATGTCGGTCACGCGCTGCACGCTCTGCACCACCTCGGTCATGGTGGCACCGGCCTGGTCGACCAGGCGCGTGCTTTGTGCCACGTTGCCCACCGAGTCGTCGATCAGCGTCTTGATTTCCTTGGCGGCCGCGGCGGAGCGTTGCGCCAGGCTGCGCACTTCGCTCGCCACCACCGCGAAGCCGCGGCCCTGTTCGCCGGCCCGCGCGGCTTCCACGGCGGCATTCATCGCGAGGATGTTGGTCTGGAACGCGATGCCGTCGATCACGCCGATGATGTCGACGATCTTCTT
>JAQGMQ010000200.1 GCA_028292305.1 Rhodoferax sp. | reverse complement strand
GGGCGGCATCACGCTGGGCAACAAGATCACGCACGAGCGCATCCCTGAAGTGCTGGAGTTCTTTCCGCGCGTCAAGCAGCGGCTGCATTCGCAGGCCTCGGCCTTGTCGGGCGGCGAGCAGAAGCAGCTGGAGATCGGCCGTGCGCTGCTGCTGCGGCCCAAGGTGATCCTGATCGACGAGCCGTCGATCGGCCTGTCGCCGATCGTGGTGCAGGATGTGTTCAAGCTGTTGCGCAAGTTGGCCGACGCGGGCACCACGGTATTGATGGTCGAGCAGAATGTGAAGAGCGCGCTGAAGATTTCCGACGAGGCCATCGCGCTGGAATCGGGCCGCCTGGTGCTGCAAAGGCCGGCCAGCGAACTGCTGGCCGACCCGCACATCGAGCGCTTGTTCCTCGGCGGCGCGCACACGGCGCCAGCGCCGGCCACGGCCGCCAGCGTCTGATTTTCAATTGAACAACAGGAGAGATCGATGTCGTCAGCAACTCATCTGAGCCAGCCTTCGGTAGCCGACCGCGAGTCCGTGGGCGAGGCCTCGAACCCGCTGGGCCTGGAGGGGGTCGAGTTCATCGAATACGCCACCTCTAAACCCCAGGCGCTGGGCCAGGTGCTGGAGACGATGGGCTTCCGGCCAGTGGCGCGCCACCGTTCGCGCGAGGTGCTGCTGTACCGCCAGGGCGACATCAACGTGATCGTCAACGCGCATTCGGGCGGGCAGGGTGACACCGCTGCGCTGACCGAGAAACCGGTGATCGTGGCCATGGCGCTGCGTGTGCGCGACGCGGCCGCGGCCTACCGCCGCGCGCTGGACCGTGGCGCCTGGGCCGTGCCGGCGCGCGTCGAGGTGATGGAGCTCAACATCCCGGCCATCCATGGCGTGGGCACGAGCCGCATCTACTTCATCGACCGCTACAAGGAATTCTCGATCTACGACGTCGACTTCACGCCGATCCCCACGGTGGACCAGCGCCCGCCCGCCGTGGCCGGCCTGCATTTCTTCGGGGTGGTGCAGTACATCGGCAACGACCGCGCCGACGACTGGACCGAGTTCTACCAGGAGCTGTTCGGCTTCACCAGTCTGCCCGGCACCGAGCGCTTCGGCATCCTGCCCAAGGGCCGCATCCTGCGCAGCCCCTGCAACACCTTCTACCTGCAGCTGATCGAGCCCGAGCCGGGCGTGCTGGATGTGGAAGACGACGAGTGCCTGCAGCGCATCGGCCTGGGCACGCCCGACGTGCCGGCCACCGTCGCCCAGCTGCGCCAGCGCGGCGTGGAGTTCGTCGAGTCGAAGAGCGCCCAGGCCGAAACCCGCGGTGCGCTCACACGCTCCTACATGGGCGGCGTGATGTTCGAGCTCGTGCACGACAAACGCACCGCCTGAGATGAGGACAGCCATGTCATCCACCCTGTCATCAGCGAACCACACCGAAGGCAACATCGACGACTTCGGGATGGACACCATCTCGTTGGCCGGCCCGCTCGAGGCCAAGCTCAAGGCCGTGCGCGGTGCCGGCTTCACGCAGATCATGCTGTCGGCGCGCGACATCGTCGGCCATGCGGACGGCATCGAGGCCGCGGTTGCGGCGGTGCGGGCCAGCGGGCTGCGCGTCACCGGCTTCCAGGTGCTGCGCGATTTCGAAGGCCTGTCGGGCCATCTGCACGACTACAAGATCGACATCGCCAAGGCCATGCTCGACATGTGCCACCTGCTGGGCTGCCGGCTGTTGCTGGTGTGTTCGAGCACCTCGACCCATGCCACGACCGACCTGGACCTGATCGCCGCCGACCTGCGCAAGCTGGCCATGCTGGCGGTGCCGCTGAACATCCGCGTGGCCTATGAAGGCCTGTCGTGGGGGCGCACCGTGAACGAGTTCACCACCGCCTGGGACGTGGTGTGCCGCGCCGACGCGCCCAACCTGGGGCTGGGCTTCGACTCGTTTCACCTGCTGGCCACGCAGACGCCGCTGGACGAGCTGGAGATGCTCGACCCGGAAAAGATCTTCCTGGTGCAGTTGGCCGATTTCATGTGGACCGAGGTGCGTTCGGTGGAAGAGAAGATCGCCACGGCGCGCCACTTCCGGGTGTTCCCGGGTGAAGGCGTGCACAGCGAGGCGCTGGCGCAACTGGTGCGCAAGCTGCACGAGCTCGGCTACCGCGGCGACTACAGCTTCGAGGTCTTCAACGACGACTACCAGCAGATTCCGCTGCCGGTGGTGGCGCAGCGTGCGCGCCGCTCCGCGCTGTGGCTGGGCGAAGAGGTGCTGCGCCGCTCGGTGCCGCTGCCGAACAAGATGCGGCTCAAGAACCGCGCGCCACTTTGACGTGACGTGACGCGCCAGCCTGGCCGCAAGGCAAGGGCGGTAACCAGGAACCCCGTGCCATGAGTTCGATCTTCGAAGGTTTTCTGTCGACGCTGGAAGTGCAGGAAGCCTTCGGCGACCGTCGCTTCGTGGCCGCCATGCTGCGTTTCGAGGCTGCGCTGGCGCGGGCCCAGGCGGCCACCGGCCTGATCCCCGAAGGCGCGGCCAAATCCATCATCGGCTCGTGCAAGGTCGAGCTGTTCGACGTGCCCAAGCTCGTGCGTGAAAGCGGCCGCGCCGGCAGCATCGCCGTGCCGCTGGTGCGCAGCCTGAAGGAAGCCGTGGGGCTGTTCAACCCGGGAGCGGTGGTGCATACCCATTTCGGTTGCATCAGCCAGGACGTGGTCGACACCGCCATGGCGCTGGTCACCCGAGAGGCGCTGGCCCTGATCGCCACCGACCTCGACCACGCCATCCGCGCCTTGCTCGGTCTGGCCGAGCGCCACGCGGCCACGCCGATGCTGGCCCGCACGCTGATGCAGCCGGCGTCCATCACCAGCTTCGGGTTGAAATGCGCCGGCTGGGTGGCGCCGCTGGTACGCAGCCGTCAACGCATGCTGGTCGCGGCCGAGCGCGCGCTGCAGCTCCAGCTGGGGGGCGCCGTGGGTACGCTGGCCGAAATGGGTGAACACGGCCCGCGCGTGGCGTCGCTCATGGCCGAAGAACTCGGCCTGCGCGCGCCGCTGGGGCATTGGCAGACGCAGCGCGACGAGTGGGTGGCGCTGGGCTGCGAACTCGGTCTGCTGGTCGGCAGCCTGGGCAAGATCGCCCGCGACATGGCGCTGATGGCGCAATTCGAAGTAGCCGAGCTGGCCGAGGCCTACGAGGCTGGGCGCGGTGGTTCGTCGGCCATGCCGCACAAGCGCAACCCGGTCGGCGCCATGGTGGCGCTGGCTGCGGCCCAGCGTGCGCCTCAGCGCGTGGCGGCGCTGCTGCAGGCCATGCCGCAGGAACATGAACGCGCGCTCGCGCATTGGCAGGTCGAGCTGGCCGAATGGCCGCAACTGGTGATGTCGGCCCACGGCAGCGTGCGTGCCGTGGCCCAGGTCGCAGGCGGCATGCAGGTCGACCCGGCCCGCATGGCGGCCAACCTCGAAGCCGTGCGCGCCAGCCTTCCGGCCGAGGCGGTGACGGTGTGGTTCGCGCCCGACCTGGCCGCGCACGCGGCGAGACTGGCGGTCACGCAGATCGCCGCCGCGCGCGCCGATTGGGCCAAGGCCACCGACAATGTTGCGTCTGCGCTGCACCAGCGCGGCAGCCCGCAGCAGGCCGGTTCAGGGCGCTAGCGGCAATATTCACCCCGGCTGCGGTCTATTCGTCAGCGCGGCATGCGCATGATCGAGATACATGGCTGACAAATCATTACTTTTGGTCTCACCGGATGAGGTGGAGATCACGGCTGTCCGCTCGCAGGGAGCCGGCGGGCAAAACGTCAACAAGGTGTCGAGCGCGGTGCATCTGCGCTTCGACATTCCGGCATCTTCGTTGCCGGATGCGGTCAAGGAAAGGCTCCTGGCCCGGCGCGACAGCCGCATCACCGCCGAGGGCGTGTTCGTGCTCAAGGCCCAGCGCCACCGCAGCCGCGAGTTCAATCTGGCCGATGCTTTCGAGCGCCTTCAGGAAGTGGTCGACGAGGCGAACACGACCGTCGTCGCGCGCCGGCCGACCAAGCCGACCTACGGCAGCCGGCAGCGCCGCCTGGCCGACAAAAGCCAGCGCTCAGAGGCTAAATC
>JAQGMQ010000185.1 GCA_028292305.1 Rhodoferax sp. | reverse complement strand
CGCCCGCCCTGCGCCGCGATGGCCACGTGGCATAACGCGTCGAGCCCGTACGCGCTGGCCCAGACATAGGCGTCGGGAAGGCGGCCGCAGCGTTCGAGCGCTTCGAGCAAGATCGCCAGGGCGCCCGCGGTGTCGCCCCGCGCCGCGGCGACCAGCCCCATGCCGCGGCGCGCGATGCCTTCCCAGCACGGGTCGGCCAACTGGCAACCCAACGCAAAGGCCTGGGCGAAACGCTCGGCCGCGGCGTCGGTGCGGCCCTGCAGCAGATCGATCTCGGCACGAAACGCCTGCGGCCACGGCAGGAAAGCGGTCCACAGGCTGCGCGCCTGCACGATGCAATGGTCGAGCGTGGCGCAGGCCTCGTCGAGCCGCCCCGTGAGCAGCAAGACGCGCCCGACCATGGCATCGACGTACACGCGCTGCCTGGCATCGCCGGCTTCGGCGCACAGCGCTCCGGCGTGTTCGAGCCGCTCCAACGCCGCATCGTAATACGCCCTGTCGCTCAGGACCGAGCCCTGCAGCGTGGCGATGCGGGCGTGTTCGGTGACGTCCTTGCCGGCCAGCGGGTCGGCGCGTTCGAGCCAGGCCAAGGCGCGTTCGTAGCGGCCCAGCAGGAACTCCACATAACCCAGCTCCCGGCACGCCGCCGCGGCCAGGCCCGGCGCGGCTTCGGTGCCGATGGCCAGGGCCTCGTGCAAGGCTGCGGCACCCTCGGCATCGCGGCCACGTGCGGCATGCACCAGGGCACCGCCGAGCGCCACGCGGGCCCGGGTACGCAACAGCGGGTCGCCCACCAGGTCGGCCTCGGCAATCGCGCGGCGCAGGCATTGCAGACCAGCGTCGAGCACGCCGGCGCCGATGGCCGCCTCGCCGGCGTCGAGCTGGGCGATCACACCGGCACGGCCCGTGGCGGCATGGGCGATGGGCGCCGATGTGGCCGTGTGCAGGGCGTCGGTCAGCGCCGGGCCCGGCAGTACACCGAGCTCGCGCCGAAAGAGTTCGCGGCAAGTGGCCGCCTGGCGCGCCGCGGCAATGCCGTCGCCCGCGGTGGCCAGGCTGCGCACCAGCAGCACCTGGGCGTTTTCATCGAGTGGGTCGAGCGCAACCAGCCGGCTTGCCAGTGCGACGGCCTCGTCGTTTGCGCCAGCGGCCAACCTGGCAAGCGCGGCCTCATGCAGCACTGCCTGCGCGGTGGACTGGATGCGGCGCCGCTCCGCTTCGATCCAGACCTCGAAGGACGGACTGCCCGCAAAGCTCAGGCCTTCGAGCAATACATGGCCGAGCCCGGGCAGTTGCGCACCATCTTGCGCGTTGCCGCGCAGCAGCACGTCCAGGTCGACCGGCCCCAAGGCACCGCGATCGATGTGCAGCGGGTCGCCGCGCAGGCTGTCCTGGCCCAATGCGCGCCGCAGCTCGGTGAGGTTCCAGCGCAGCGCCGCGAGCGGGTCTTCGGCGTCTTCAAAAAGCAGACGCGCCAAATGCTGCCGGCTCACGCTTTCGCGGCCCAGCAGCAAAAACGCCAGCAGCCCCCAGGCCTTGCGGCCGCGCAGCGCAACGGGCGTGCCGTCATGCCGCAGCACCCGCGGCACGCCGAGCAGATGGATGGTTGGCCCCATGCGGCAAGTATGGCGCAGGGGCCAACTCTTCGGGCCTCAGGCTTCCGCTGTTGTGGGGTCGATCGTCGCCATCACGCGGGCCACACTGTCGGCCGGAAAGCCGCCACGGCGCGCGTGTTCGCGCACCATGGCTTCGTCGGCGGCGTTGTACACGCAATAGACCTTGTCGCCGGTGACATAGCTGTGCACCCATTGCACCTCGGGGCCGAGTTCCCGCAGCACGCCGCAGGACTTTTGCGAGATGGCCTGCAGGTCGGAGGTGCTGGCGCCGCCGATGTTGGCAATGGCGCGTTCGATGACGAATTTGGGCATGGTGTTGCTCCTGGAGGTTGGTGAGGCCTCGAGAATGCGCACCCGGCGTTTGAGCCAGCGTTTGACCGCCAAACTTTTTTTATTTTTGCGCGTGCCGCGTGTTGCCCTGCAGTGTGGGGTTCACTGCCGCGCCATGCGGATGTTGCGCGGCAGCCCGCCCGGGTGGCTGGTGCGGAACGGGTTGATGTCCAGCCCGCCACGGCGGGTATAGCGCGCGTACACGGTGAGCTTGATCGGTTTGCAGCGGCGCCAGATCTCCACGAAGATGCGCTCCACACACTGCTCGTGGAACTCGTTGTGGTTGCGAAAGCTCACGATGTAGCGCAGCAGGCCGGCCTGGTCGATCTGCGGGCCGCTGTAGCTGATCTGCACCGTGCCCCAGTCGGGCTGGCCGGTGACCAGGCAGTTGCTCTTCAGCAGGTTGCTCACCAGCACCTCGGTGACCGGCGCTTCGTCGAACGTGGCCGTGAGCAGTTCGGGCGCGGGCGTGTAGTGGGTGCATTCGAGGTCGAGCCGGTCCAGGCTCAGGCCGTCGAGTTCATGCACCGGCTCGGCGTCGAAGGCCTCGGGCAGCACCAGCTTCACGCCCACCGTCGACGGCGTCGGACTGCCGCGCCACACGGCTTCGCTGATGTCGGCGCGGATGCGGTCGCGCACCGCTTGCGCGTCGGCAAAGCGGGTGTTGTTGAAGCTGTTCAGGTAGAGCTTGAACGACTTGCTTTCGACGATGTTCGGCGTCTCGCAGGGCACGGTGATGTGGGCCAGCGCCACCTGCGGCTTGCCGCGCGGCGTGAGCCAGCTGAGCTCGAAAGCGGTCCACAGGTCGGCACCGAAAAACGGCATCGCGCGGCCATCGGTGCCGACCCCGATCTCGGCACGCTTCGCCGCGCGCGGAATGGGGAACAGCAGCGAAGCGTCGTACTGGTCGACATAGGCCGAGGACTTGCCGAGTTGGGATTGTTCAGGGGTGTTCATGGTGTGGTCATCAGGTGTTGAGCGGTGTGGGCCTGCAGGTGCGGCAGCATTTCGGCGACGAGGCGGTCGACGACACCCGGCGGCAGGTCGTGGCCCATGCCGTCGATGCCGCAAAGCCGCGCGCCCTGGATGCGCCGCGCCGTGTCTTCGCCGCATGCAAACGGCACCAGCGGATCGTCGCGGCCGTGCAGCACGAGGGTGGGCGTTTTTACGTTGACGAGTTCGAGCGCGCGGGTCACGTCGGCGCCCACGGCCACCATCTGGCGTGTCGTGCCCGCGGGGTGGAAGCTGCGCGCCATCGACTCGGCCACCCGCGCACGGATCTCCGCGGCCGGCGTCGGGAAGCCCGGGCTGCCGATCGCCTGGAACAGCGCGACGCTGTGGTCAAGCATGGCTTCGCGGCTGTTCTTCGGCGGGCGGCGCAGCATGAGCCGCATCACCTCCGGACGCGGCGGCGGCAGGTTGCGTGCGCCGCTGGAGCTCATGATGCTGATCAGGCTGGCCACGCGTTCGGGCGCGAGCAGGGCCAGGCGCTGCGCGACCATGCCGCCCATGCTGGCGCCCACCACATGCGCCTGCGCCACGCCCGACGCATCGAGCACGCCCAGGGCATCGAGTGCCATGTCGCGCAGGCTGTAGGGCGGGCGCACCGGCAGGCCGAAACGCAGCTTCATGGCCGTCCACGGGACGTTGGGCGTGCCCAGCGCATCGAGATGCTGGCTCAGGCCGATGTCGCGGTTGTCGAATCGGACCACGCGGTAGCCGGCGTCGACCAGGGCCTGCACCAGGGCTGGCGGCCAGGCGGTGAGCTGCATGCCCAGGCCCATGATGAGGAGGACGACCGGGCGGGTTGGGTTGCCGTGTGCGCCGGTGTCTTCGACTTCGAGGGTGAGGCCGTTGGCTTTTAGTTGCATTGGGGGATTGTGGCAAATTCGGGGTGGGGGGATGGTGGGTGGGGTTTGCCTACGGTGGGGGAATTCGTTCGTGGCGGGGCTGTCGACGGGTCTGGCTGCTGTTTCTGTTGAGCTTGTCGAAGCGCGTATTCCCCCGTTCGCCCTGGCTTGTAGAAAGGGTCTGGTTCGGTCGTCAAGTCTGGTTGATTTGTCAACGGTTGTTGATGCTGCTGGCCGGTAGTCGCACCGGCGGGCGAGTAACTTTTCTTGTGCGAACAAGAAAAGTCACCAAAAGAAATCGCCCCCACTAACTGCGCCCTGCGCTTCGCTGCGGGAACCTGCGGTGCTCGCGTTTGGCGGGGTCTGGCTAAACTCGCTGC
>JAQGMQ010000124.1 GCA_028292305.1 Rhodoferax sp. | reverse complement strand
GCCGGCTTCTGCAAGGACGCCGTGGCCCGGACGGTCAAGGCGTTCGGCGGGCTCGATGTGCTGGTCAACAATGCTGCGTTTCAGGAACATGCCGACGCGATCGAGGCCCTGAGCGAAGAGCGTTTTGACGAGACGCTGCGCACCAATGTCTACGGCTATTTCCACATGGCCAAGGCTGCGGTGCCGCACCTGAAGGCGGGCGGCAGCATCATCAACACCGGCTCGGTGACGGGCCTGCACGGCAGCAAGGATCTGCTCGACTACTCGACCACCAAGGGCGCGATCCACGCGTTCACGAAGGCGCTGGCCAGCAGCCTGCTGGAGAAGGGCATCCGCGTGAATGCAGTTGCCCCCGGCCCGGTGTGGACGCCGCTGAACCCGGCCGACAAGCCGCCCGAGGCAGTGGCCGAATTCGGCAGCAAAACCGACTTCGGCCGGCCGGCCCAGCCCGAAGAGCTGTCGCCCGCCTATGTGTTCCTGGCGGCGCCCAGCTGTTCCAGCTACATCACCGGCATCGTGCTGCCGATCACCGGGACGGCTGGCGACGGGGCTTGAACCTGCCTGCGCTTCTTCAGAACTTGGGGATGCGCAGCGTCTTGCTGATCATCAGCGTGCCCGACAGCGCGAACAGCAGGGCCACCGGGTGCAGCTGCCAGAAGCCGACGTTCCAGGCGCCGCCATACAAGGCTTCACCGATGCGGCCCTGCCAGGCGGCGAAGGCCAGGATGGCGGCCAGCATCACACTCGTGGGGATCGGCGTGCCTTCGAAGTATTTGACCTTGTCATCCGCGCCTGACATGCTTTCGGCCGTCACGTTGTAGCGTGCCAGCCGGCTCACGCCGCAGCACACGAAGTAGATCAGGATCGCCACGTCCCAGCCGCCCTGCAGCCCGGCCGCAAAGCCCAGCGTGGCCGGGCCGAGGCCGAACGAGATCACGTCGGCCAGCGAATCCAGCTCGCGGCCCAGCGACGAGTTCTGCTGGCGCCAGCGCGCGATGCGGCCATCGAGCACGTCGAAGATGAGCGCCGCCACCATCAGCGCGGCCGAGGCATAGAACTGCGCGATCAGGCCCTGCGCCATGAACAACATGGCGAAGAACACCGCCGCCGTGCCGCAGGCGGCATTGCCCAGCGTGAAGAAGTCGGCCAGGTGGAAGCCGCGGATCATGGAAAAGTGTCGGCGTTCAGTCATGGTGTTCATGGCGTTGCTGCCCTCGGCGGGCCCCTGTGCTGTGCCGCTCATGCGGATGAAAAAACAGGCTGCGTCAGCCTTGGCTCGAGCATGGCAGGGCCGCGCCAATGCGCTGTCGGCCTGGCGAGGCGGCGCTTGTAGGCGGCAGGCCTGAATTCAGCCGTTGCGGGCTGTGTTTGCGAGCGCGATGCCGTCGATGCTGAGCTTGAGCACCCGGTCGGCCCGGGCCGCCGCCGCTTCGGAATGCGTCACCAGCACCAGTGCCGCGCCATGGCGGCGGGTTTGCGCCAGCAACGCGTCCATCACCTTTGCGGCGGTGGTCGGGTCGAGGTTGCCGGTGGGTTCGTCGGCCAGCAGCAGGCGCGGCTGGTGCACCAGCGCGCGGGCGATGGCCACGCGTTGCAGTTGCCCGCCGCTCAGCTGCTGCGGCAGCCGCGCGCCCAGGCCCGACAGGCCAACTTCGTCGAGCAGGGCCTGCACCCGCGCCGCGTCGGGTTGGCCGAGCAGCATCAGCGGCAGCGCAACGTTTTGCGCCACGTCCAGGTGCGGCAACACATGGAAGGCCTGGAACACGAAGCCGACCTTTTCGCGGCGCAGCCGGGCGCGTTGGTCGTCGTTCAGCCCGGCCAGGTCGACACCGTCGATGGCGACGCTGCCGTGGTCCCAGTGGTCGAGCCCGGCCATGCAGTTGAGCAGCGTCGATTTGCCGACACCCGACTCACCGACGATGGCCACGAACTCGCCCGGCGCCACCTGCAGGTCGACGTGCGAGAACACCGGCACGGCTCCGTAGTGTTTGCCGAGGTCGCGCAGCGCAAGTAGGGGCGGCGAAGCGCTCATGTGACGCGGTCCACGGTGGCCAGCACACGCTGCAAGGCATCCGGCTGGTCGCAAGCCACGACTTCACGCTGCGGCATCGAGCGCAGCCAGGTCAGCTGGCGTTTGGCAAGCTGCCGGGTGGCGGCGATGCCGGTGTCGCGCAGCGCAGCCAGCCGGGCTGGGGAGGGTGAGGCGGTGGCCGATGCCGCCAGTTCGTCCAGCAGCGTCCAGGCCTGGCGGTAACCCACGCAGCGCATGCTGGGCAGGTCGTGGTGCAGATCGCCGCGGGCCCGCAAGCCCCGCACTTCGTCGAGCAGGCCTTCGTTCAGCATGCTGTCGAAGCGCTGGGCGATGCGCGCATGCAGCCAGGCGCGGTCGTCGGGTTCAAGTGACACCATGGTGATGGCCCGGGCGCGGCCCGCGTCGGCCTCGGCACCGCCCGAATGGAAGGACGACAGCGGCTGGCCCGACACGCGGTAGACCTCGAGTGCGCGCTGGATGCGTTGCGCATCGGCCGGTGCGAGCCGTGCCGCGGTGACCGGGTCCACGGCGGCCAGCTGCGCATGCATCGCCGGCCAGCCATTCGCGGCGGCCTCGGCTTCGAGCTGGGCGCGGGTGGCGGGGTCGGCCTTGGGCATCGCGTCCAGGCCGTCGAACAACGCCTTGAAATACAACATGGTGCCGCCGACCAGCAGCGGCAGATGTCCTCGGCTGGTGATGTCGGTCATCAGCCGCTCCGCGTCGGCCACGAACCTGGCCGCGCTGTAGCTTTGCAGCGGGTCGCAGATGTCGATCAGGTGGTGCGGCACGCTGGCCAGTTCAGCCGGCGTGGGTTTGGCCGTGCCGATGTCCATGCCGCGGTAGACCAGGGCCGAGTCGACGCTGATGATTTCCACCCGCTGGCGCTGCGCGAGGTGGTGCGCGATGGCGAACGCCGCGGCGGTTTTGCCCGAAGCCGTCGGGCCCGCGAGCGCGATCGCGGCTGGCAACACGGTCTGCATGTTCATGCCGTCTTGCGCGCCGGTTCGCCGTATTTCTGCACCAGCGTCCAGGCCGCGGCCGCGATCAACACGCTGAAGAACCAGATGCCGTTGGTCAGCGGGAACACCGTGCCGTCGAAGCGCCCGCCCAGCCAGCCGCCCACGCCGAACGCGGCCAGCATCATCGCAAAACCGTTCAGCGCCGACGCCGCACCGGCCGCCTGCGGAAACGGCCCGACCGCGCCGCTCTGGCTGCACGGCTGGTGCACGCCGTGGGCCACCATCACCAGCCAGAACGGCGCGAGGATCGCCCACACGTTGTGCCAGCCGGCCAGCCCGAAAATGCCGATCAGCGTGCCGCCGCTGAGCGACAGCGCCCCGGCGATGGCCACCGTGTGGCGCACGCCGAAACGTGGCAGCAGGCGCCGGCACAGGAAGGTGCCCGCGAAGTACGAAAACGCCGACGAAAACATTGCCAGCCCGTAGGCCGTTTTGCCCATGCCCAGCACCTTGATGAAGATGAACGACGACGCGGCCAGAAAGGTGAACAGCACCGAATACGAGGCCGTGGCCAGCAGCGTGTAGGCCACGAAGGTGGGGTGGCGCACGATGGACGCCCAGGTGCGCACCAGCGTCGCCGGTTGCAGCGCGCCGGGGTTCTTGCGCTGCACCGTTTCCTGGAAGCGCAGCGCCACCACCACCAGCGACACCGCACCGAACACAGCCAGCACCAGCAGCGAGGCGCGCCAGCTGAAGAAATCGGACAGCAGGCCACCCAGCGGCGGGCTCACGCAGGCGATCAGCCCCAGGCCGCTCAGGCCCTTGGACATGACCCGTGCGCCCATCTCGGGCAGGTACAGGTCGCGCACCACGGCGCGCGCGCCCATCACCGCCGCGCCCATGGCCGCACCTTGCACGGTGCGCCACACGATCAATTGCGCCATTGACGGCGCCAGCGCGCTGCCCACCGCCGCCAACGTGTAGGCCGCCAGGCCCAGCAGCAGGATCGGCCGGCGGCCGAAGCGGTCCGACAGCGGGCCCCACAGCAGCTGCGACAGGCCGAACGCCAGCAGCAGCGCGCTCAAGGTCAGCTGCGCCTGCGACATCGGCGCGTTGAAGCCGTCGGTGAGCGCGGGCAGGGCCGGCAGGTAGAGGTCGGTGGTGACGGGCTGGATGCCGAGCAGCAGCGCGAGGACGAGGACGACCGTGCCCGCGGACATCGTCGATGGGCTGGACGGCACCGCGGCCAGGGCCGGCGGCGCCGCGGCGGGTTGCGGCAGGGGCATGCGGGGAGGTTAGCATCATCCCCATGACGATCGAAATATCGAAGGAAGCACGCAAGGAGGCCATCGAATCCATCGAGCGGTACTTCCGCGAAAACATGGAAGAGAAGATCGGCAACATCGCCGCCG